>VFKJ01000767.1 GCA_009885595.1 Myxococcales bacterium
CCCATCGAGCTGTTCTTCATGAAGAAGGAGAAGCGGCCGATCGGCATCGACGCCAGCACGTTCTTCGGCGTCGGCTACGGCATCGTCGGCGGGGCCACCTCGGTGGCCGGCTTCCCCAACGGGATGGATGGGCTGATCTTCGAGTGGGGCGCGAACGTCGACTACTTCTTCGCGCGCTACTTCGGCCTGGGCTTCTTCGCGCGCGGCGTCTTCTTGAGCTGGGAGAAGTTCTATCTCGACTTCAACAACCGCGACGCCAACACCTGCGGAGGGCCGTGCACCATTCCGCTCGCCAAGCCGCTGGGGGGCTCGTTCTGGACGTTCGGAATTGCGATGACGTTCCGCGCGGGCGAATAGGCTGAGCGGAGGCGCCGAAGTGAACGCGAAGCTATGCTTGGGAGCGTGACCCCGGTACCCCCAGCGTCGACCGTTCCGGATGCGTTCATCAGGCGCATCGTCGACGAGTTGCACCCGCTGCAAATCTGGCTGTTCGGAAGCCGCGCGCGGGGCACCTCGCGTCCTGAAAGCGACTGGGACCTGATGGCGGTGCTGCCGGACACCGCCAGTGAGACGGATCTCGACATCGTGCCGCTATGGGAGCGACTTCGCGACTTGCACGCCAAGCGCGTCGAGCTGTTCCCCATCACCAAGACGGACTTCGATCGGTGGAAAGGCTCGCTCGGCACCCTCGCGCAGATCGTCGCTTCGGAGGGCGTCGTCGTCTATGCCCGATAACCTGCCGAAGCCCGATCCGATCATCATCGCCGCGTATCTCGATGACGTGGATGGTGAGCTCGATGCGGCGACACGGCTGGCCGAAGATCCTCCGAGCCGCTTTGCCGCGTTTCACGTTCAGCAAGCGGGGGAGAAGCTGATCAAGGCGGTGCGACTTCACCGTGGCCGCTACCCGACCGCAGATCACAACCTCGCTGCACTGTTGGAGGATCTGCCGGCTGATGATCCGTGGCGCGTGAAGCTCACGCCGCTGGGGCCTTTGTCGGCTTACGCGACCGCCTATCGGTATCCATCTCCTGCAGGCCGCCTCAAGGCAGGGCCCGTAGCGGGCGAGCTGAAAAAGTGGATCGAACGAATTCGAGTGCTGAGCGCGGAAGCGCGCGCCTCCCTGCTCGCCCCCTCGCCCTGAGATTTTGAAGAAGGAGGGCCATGGCTTGGGCTAGACGGCCCCCATGCTCCTCCAGGGAAAGAAGCTCCTCATCACCGGCGTGCTCACGCCGCAGTCGATCGCGTTCTCCGTCGCCCAGCTCGCGCAGCAGCAGGGCGCCGAGGTCATCCTCACCAGCTTCGGTCGCCCGATGTCGCTCACGCAGCGCACCGCGAAGAAGCTCGACCCGGTGCCCGAGGTGCTCGAGCTCGACGTGACCAACCCCGCGCACTTTCCCGCCCTGCACGACGCGGTGAAGGCGAAGTGGGGCCGCCTCGACGGCGTGCTGCACGCGATCGCGTTTGCGCCCGAAGACGCGCTGGGGGGCCGCTTCCTCACCACGCCCTGGGAGTCCGTGCAGACCGCGTTTCACGTCTCCGCGTTCTCGCTCAAGCAGCTCGCCGCGGCGCTGGCGCCGCTGTTCGACAAGGGCGGCGGCATCGTCACCCTCGACTTCGACAACTCCACCCAGGCGTGGCCGCTCTACGACTGGATGGGCGTGTGCAAGGCGGGCCTCGAGGCGATCGTGCGCTACCTCGCGCGGGATCTGGGCCCGAAGAAGATCCGCGTGAACTCGCTGGCCGCCGGCCCCATCGCCACCATCGCGGCCAAGGGCATTCCCGGCTTCAAGCACCTCGAGAACACCTGGGGCGCCCAGGCGCCGCTGGGCTGGGACGCGCGCAGCGACGCCTCGGTCGATGCGGTCGCCCGCACCGCCTGCGTCTTGATGTCCGACTGGATGCCTTCCACCACCGGCGAGCTCATTCGCGTCGACGGCGGCTTCCACGCCATGGGCGCCAGGCCCATCGATCTCGCCACCGTGCTGGCCGAGGAGAACGCCGAACCCAAGCCCGGGGCTTGACGTGTGGGTCGATGTAGGGGCAGAGGACAGCCCATGTCTGCCCGCCTCGTCATCCTCGTCGCCGTCCTGAGCGCAGTGCTGTCTGGTTGCGCCTGCAACACCACCGCGAACTCCTGCGCGACCGAGCGCGATTGCCAGAACCCGATGCTGGCGAAGTGCGATCCCGACCAGGGCCTCTGCGTGGCGTGCGTGCTCGACGAGCACTGCGGCGACGGGTTCGTGTGTCTCAACGGCGCCTGTGAGCCCGGCTGCCAGGGCGAGCACGATCGCTGTCCGCAGGGCGTGTGCAAGCCGGGCGTGGGCTGCGTGGCGTGCGCGGTCGATTCGCACTGTGGGCCGGGCATGGTGTGCACCAACAACACCTGCGTGCCGGGCTGCTCGGCTCAGAACCCCGCCTGCCCCTCGGGGCTGGTGTGCGACCCCACCCGCGGCCAGTGCGTGGAGTGCCTCAACGGCGCGCAGTGCCCGAACGCGCCGCTGAACGTCTGCAACCCCGCCACCGGCACCTGCGTGCAGTGCGCGAGCAACGCTGACTGCCACGATCCGACCCGGCCGGTGTGCGATCCCGCCAGCAACACCTGCGTGGGCTGCCTGTCGAACACCGACTGCCCCAACGGCGTCTGCAACAACCAGCGCTGCGTGCAGTGCCTGAGCGACGCCCAGTGTGTGGGCACCACCCCGCGCTGCAACCCCGCCACCAACGCGTGCGTGGCGTGCCTGCCCGGCGCCACCGACAACTGCCCCACGGGCCAGTACTGCCGGCCGGACTTCCGCTGCGAGCAGGGCTGCAAGAGCGGCGCTGAGTGCCCCTCGGGCGTCTGCCTGCCGAACCACTCCTGCCAGGCGTGCACGGCGGACCAGCAGTGCGCCGCGGGCCACATCTGCCAGAACGGCACCTGCGTGGGCGCGTGCAGCGCCACCTCGCCGTGCGGCGCGAACCAGACCTGCTGCAACGGCCGCTGCGAGAGCCTGGCCGCCGACCCCAACAACTGCGGCGCCTGTGGCCGCACGTGCGGCGCCAACCAGGCGTGCTGCGCGAACGACTGCAAGAGCACCACGACGCTGACCGACTGCGGCGCGTGCGGCGTCACCTGCAGCGTCGATCAGTTCTGCGATGGCGCGGGGTGCCAGAACAAGGTGTTCCCGAACTTCTGCGCCAACCGCAACGTGCTGGCGATTCGCGACGGCGTCGCGCTCGACAACGTGGCGACCACGGTGCTGGCGTCGACGATCACGCAGTACTGCTCGGCGACCACCACGCTCACCTACGGCGATGACAACGATCCCGCGTTCGTCGATCAGGACGGCGGCGCGCTGCTGGCCGGTGGCGGGACGACGGTGGTGACCGCGGGTGGCCCGTTCCCGAACCTCCCGGTGAAGTGGCTCGAGCGCACCAAGAAGGTGACCCGGGTCTACTTCTCCAGCAACACCTCGGGCAGCGAGTTCTACTTCAAGCGGCGCCTCGCGCCCGATGCGGGCACGCCAGATCCGATCGTGGTGACGCGGCAGCAGTCGGCCTGCGCGACCCTGCTGGCCGACGGCGGCACGGCCGGCGCGCAGAACGACGTCTTCCTGGTGGAGCTGGCGATCGACCCGGCGTCGGGCACCTTGGCGCTGATCTCCTACGGCCTGTGCAGCCCTGGCAACGGCACCGCGGCTTCGG
>VFKJ01000189.1 GCA_009885595.1 Myxococcales bacterium
CGTGGAGCGTGACCGGCGTGCTGGAGCTGTTCGCGCAGCGCGGAAGAGAGCTGAGCACCGACATCGGCCGCGGCAGCTACACCCGGGACCCGGCCTTCGTCGCCGCCTGTGAAGAGGGCAGCGCGCGCGACGGCGGCACCTCCGGCCACCTGGCCGTGGAAGGCATCGGCTGGGACAAGCACCCGACGGAGTACGTGGTGCGCTTCCCCGGGGGCCACGACGCCCAGCGCATTCTGCGAATGGTGCGCGCGCGCCTGGGGCACGGCCAGCACCTGCTCATTCACGACGTCGATCCCGATTAACCGCGCGCGGTGGTGCTCACGCCGGGCAAGCAACTGCAGGTGAAAGAGCGGGGGACCGACCTGGTGATTCAGTTGCCGCTCGATTTCCCCCTCTTCTCGGAGCTGGGAGAGGCACCCTTCGAGGCGACCTTCGAGCTCAACGGGTAGGTGCGTGGGCCCCTTGCTCGGCGTCGCGCTACACTGACGCGGTGGGTGCGCGGGCGTTCCCAGTCACGTTGGCGTCGGTCGACTGGCTGCTGCCTCGAGCGCACGCGAACGACCTCTTTCGCGCGCGCTTCGTCGCGCTGGTGGGGCTGATCGCGGTGGCGACCGGAGTGGTGACGGGGCTGGCCATCGGCTGGGTGGGCGACCCGGCGGGGGGCATCACCCTGGGCTACGCAGGGCTGGCGGCGTGCGCGCTGGTGGCCCTTCGGGTGGGCGCGCGGCCCGAGACGATCTTCTGGTGGCTCCAGGGCCTGACCTCGCTCGTCTTCGTCGGCGCGCGCGCGGTCGAGGCCGAGCTCGACTGGCCGCTGGTCACCTGGCTGGCCATCTTCCCCCTGCTGAGTGTGCTCTTCGGTGGCTGGCGCCACGGCCTCGGAGGACTCGCCGTGGCCGCCCTCTCTGGCGCGGCCCTCTGGTACCTCGAGCACCACCCGCTGATGGACGGGGTCCCGGTGCTGGGGGTGATCTCGGTGGTGCGCGGGGTCTCGTTCATCGTGGCGCTCTTCGCCATCGCGCTCGCCTTCGACGCGCTGCGGTCCCAGGCGCTCGCGCGGGCCGAACAGGCAGCGCAGGCCCGTGCCCTGTTCCTCGCCAACATGTCCCACGAGCTGCGCACCCCGATGAACGGCGTCATCGGCCTCACCGACCTGTTGCTCGCCGGGCCGCTGCCCGACGCGGTGCGCGGCCAGCTCGAGCTGATCAAGCGCAGCGGAGGCCAGCTGGTGACGGTGGTCAACGACATCCTCGACCTCACGCGCCTGGAGAGCGGCCGCGTGGAGTTGGAGCGCGTGCCCGTCGACGTGCGCGCGCTGGTGGCCGACGTGGTCGCGCTGCTGCGCCCGGCGGCTGCGCAGAAAGACCTCTCGCTCTCGAGCGAGGTCGCCGCCGACGTGCCGGTGGCGGTGCGGGGAGACCCCACCCGGCTGCAGCAGATCGTCACCAACCTCCTCGCGAACGCGCTCAAGTTCACCCACCAGGGCCAGGTGGCGCTGCGCGTGCGCTCGAAGGGGAACCGCCTCCGCTTCGAGATCCAGGACACCGGCATCGGAATGTCGCCCGAAGTGCAGCAGCGCCTCTTCACGCCCTTCGAGCAGGCCGACGTGTCGTACACGCGCCGCTTCGGCGGGAGCGGCCTGGGGCTCACCATCTCGCGGCGGCTGCTCGAGCTGATGGACAGCGCGATCGACCTGGAGTCGAGCGAGGGTGTGGGGAGCACCTTCTCGTTCGAGGTACCCTGTGAGCCCTGCGCGGCGCTGCCCCTCGCGGCCCGGCCCGGCCCGGCCGCGGGCGCCCTGCCCCTGCACGTGTTGGTCGCCGACGACAACGCCATCAACCTCCGCGTCGTCCTGGCCATGCTCGAGCGCTGCGGCTGCACCACGGTCACCGTGCACGACGGCCAGGAGGCGCTCGCCGCGCTCGCCCGGGAGCCCTTCGATCTCGTGCTGATGGACTGTCACATGCCGAACCTGGACGGCTTCGAGGCGACCCGGCGGCTCCGCGCGATGCCGGGGCCCGTGGCGAGCACCCGGGTGGTGGCCCTGACGGCCTCGGCCCTGCCCGAAGACGCCGCGCAGTGCCGAGCCGCCGGCATGGACGACGTGCTGACCAAGCCCCTGACGCTCGCCGAGCTGGAGAAGGCGCTCCAGCGCAACCGGCCTGCTCAGCTCAAAGGCCCCGGCAGCTGATGGCAGGCGACGAGAGACGCTTCCACCCTTCGAGGCGACCTTCGAGCTCAGCGGGTCGGTGTACTGTCGACGCATGACGTTCCTCGCGATGACGCTGATGGTGCTCTCGGCCGCGGATGCCGGGGCGAAGGAGCAGGTCTCCATGCGCGACGCCTTCGAGGCGCTGGTGCGACTGCAGGGGGTGTCCTCCAGCCCGGCGGCGCTGCGCGATCCGAAGAACGCGCTTTGGGTGAGCGCCGACTTGAGGAAGCTGGCCTCGCTGCCGCACCTCTTTCCCGCCGACACCAGGAGCCAGGAGCCGGCCACCGCTGCGCTCGCAGGGCTCTTCACCCGCTACGTCGAGGACACCCGGCGACGCTTCGACGCGCGCGAGACCGACGCCGTGGCCCTGCGCGTGCACACGCTCACGGGGCTGTGCTTCACCTGCCACACCCGCGAGAGCGCCCCGGTCGACTTCGACGACACCCAGAAGCGGCTCGAGGCGCTGGGCCTGAGCGGGCTCCCCCGCGCGCAGGTGCTCGCGGCCACCCGCCAGTTCGACGAGGCGCTGGTCGAGTACCGGCGGCTGCTCGACGCGCCGCCGAAGAACGAGCGCGGCATGCTCGAGTACACGCGCGCGCTGCAGGACGCGCTGGCGGTGCTGGTGCGCGTGAAGGACGACGCGCCCGCCACCCTGGCGCTGCTCGACACGCTGCTGGCCAAGCCCGAGCTCCCGGCCTTCCTCAAGGGCAACCTCGCTTCGTGGCGCCGGGACGCGGCGACCTGGCAGGCAGAGAAGTTCGACGCGCGCAAGGCGTCGCCCGAGGTGCTGCTCGCGCGCGCGCAGAAGTTGATGGCCGCGGCCAACGGCAGCGGCGGGCCATTCTCCATCGACGAGCGCAAGGACCTCACCTGGCTGCGCGCCTCGGGGTACCTGAACCTCGCGCTGGGGAAGGAGCCCCACCTCAAGGCGCGCGGCGAGGCGCTGTACCTGCTGGGGGTGTGCGCGAGCTCGCTGCGTTCCCCGCTGTGGTGGGACCTCGACCTGCTCTTCTTCGAGAGGTGCGTGCGTGAGAACCCGAAGGCGAAGGTGGCCAGGCGGTGCTTCCAGCAGCTCTCCGACCGCGTGTACCTCGGCTACACCGGCTCTGCTGGCACGTTCATTCCTGACGACGAGCTGGCGCGGTTGAGCGAG
The DNA here is from genome assembly GCA_009885595.1 of Myxococcales bacterium. GTDB lineage: Bacteria > Myxococcota > Myxococcia > Myxococcales > Myxococcaceae > Archangium_A. The sequence goes on from VFKJ01000189.1 coordinate 3,366, forward strand.
CTGCGCGCGTTGATGCAGTGACTCCCTCTCCCCCAAGGGGGGAGAGGGTCGGGGAGAGGGGTGATCCCTTGCGCAACTGCTCGCGCCGTGACCAGAACACGGGATGGAGTCGAACGCCGCGAACGACGACAAGCCCCTCGACCCGGCCGCCACCATCGCCGCGCTCCTCCGCAAGCGCGAGGAGGTCAGCGACGAGGCGTTCGACTCGCTGCTCAGCGAGCGGCCCCGGAAGAAGTCACGGACCTACTGGTCGAGCGTGGAAGCGGCGCAGACGGCGTCGCGGTTGCTGCGTGAGGCGGGCGCCACCCAGGTGCTCGACGCGGGCTCGGGCGTGGGAAAGTTCTGCACCATCGCCTCGCTCGACTCGAACCACCGCGTGTGGGGCGTGGAGCGCCGGGGCGAGCTGGTGTTCGAGTCGCGCCGGCTGGCGCAGTTGCTGGGCGCCGAGGTGGTCATCACCGAGGGCACGCTCGACCAGGTCGACCCTTCCGAGTTCGACGGGTTCTATTTCTTCAACCCGTTCGGCGAGTACGTGGCGGCCGACGAGGATCGCTACGATCTCGCCAGTCCCCGGTCGTTCGACGCGTACATCCGGGACGCGCGGCTGGTGGAGCGCTGGCTGCGCGCGGCGCCGGTGGGCACCGCGATGGTGACGTACAACGGGCTGGGCGGACGCATCCCCGTGTCCTTCAAGGTCCGGCGCACCACGCACGTGCGCGACGACACCATGCGGCTGTGGGTGAAGGAGAAGCCCGACAGCTCGCACGAGGCGTACATCGAGATCGAAGAGGAGCTGATCACCGCGACCGAGCTGGCGCGCCTGGCGGCGGAGAACGGCGCGGGGTTCGCCGACAGCCCCCTGGTGCGGGAGCTGAGCACTCCGGGCGACTGATCAGCCGCTCATGCCGATCGCCCAGCCCATCGAGTAGCGGGCGTTGATCTCGCTGCGCGGCTGGAAGTGCAGACCGTCTGGCCCGCGGTAGCGGAAGCCGTCGAGCCCGAAGGGCCCGAAGTAGCCGGCGGCGTGCAGCGCGAGGGCCGCGCGCCCGGCTTCGGTGGTGAGTCGTTCGAGCTCGGGAGCGGTCAGCTCTCCTTCGCGCGCGAGCCGCGTCGACTGCCACGCGCCGGTGTCGTCGACTTCCTGGTGGGTGGGCCGGCCGAAGGTGGCATGGCCCGCTTCGTCGACCTCGCCATGGAGCGCGCAGTCGAGCACGCGCTCCACCAGGGGCTCGACCTGCAGTCCTTCGCCTGTGCGCAGGGAGGCGTCGAGCCAGGCTCGATCAGCGGCGGTTCGAGCTGCGCCGCGCAGCTTGCGTCGCCCGCGCCCCGCGTAGCCGAAGGGCCGCTTGAGCAGCCACGCTGGGTGGGGGCGCGAGAGGAGAGCGGTGAGCTCGGCTTCGGTCTCTGCGTAGCCGGCGTCGGGCATCGTTTGACCGAGCTGGTGATTGAAGCGGCGGTGATTGACGGTGCGCAGCACTTCCATGCTCGGCGCGCGCGGGAGCTCGACGCCAGCGCGTTCCATCTGGGTGAGGGCCCAGCGGGTCGGACACCAGGCGCGCCCCCTCAGGCCGGGCTTCAGCGGCGCGCCGCTGCCGGGGAAGAGGAC
>VFKJ01000911.1 GCA_009885595.1 Myxococcales bacterium
CGCCGTGGGTGGCACTTCGGTCTGGAGCCCCACGGGCACCACCATCACGACCGGCACCGCAGGGACCGGGGGCACCTCGGCCGCTGGGAATGGCGCAGCGGGCGCGAAGGCCGACGTCTATCCCTGAGCGCGCAGCGACGAGGGCCGCGAGGCGTGCGGTTGAGACCGGTCTTGGCAAGGCCGCACCGACCGACGGTCGTCGACGCAGTCGGAGACCGCGGACCCTCAGCCCCCAGCTTCGTGTGAGGAGTTTCTCGCGCGGCCTTCTGCGCCGGAGCCCTTGGGGTTACGGAGATGGTTTCGATGAGTGACAAGCGCCGCGAGAAGCTCCTCCCCGTCTCGAGCTGGCCGACGCGCGAAGAAGCGGCGCGGGCGCGCTGGTTTCAGCCGGTGACGCTCGGGCCCGTGACGGCCGCCACGCGCACCTGGGTGCCGGCGATGGTGCCCTGGCGCTCGAACGAAGCGGGCGAAGTCACCCCTCAGGTGATCGCCTGGTACGAGCGCTTCGCCCGCGGCCGCCCCGGGGTGCTGGTGGTCGAGGCCACCGGCATTCGCGACGTGCCCTCGGGCCCGCTGTTGCGCGCCGGAGATGATCGCTTCGTCGAGGGGCTCTCGCGGCTGGTGGACGCGGTCAAGCGCGCCAGCGGCGGCGAGACGAAGCTCTTCATTCAGCTGATCGACTTCCTCGCCATCAAGCGCCGCCCCCAGCGCAGCGTGTTCTTCTCCCGCTTCCTCCAGCTGACGCCGGCCCTGCGCGCGCTGCGCCCGGAGCTCGACGACGCCGGCCTGCGGGCGCACCTCGAGTCCCTCGATGACCAGACCCTCGCGACCCTGCTGCCGCCGCGTGAGCTCGAGGCGCTGCAGTTCGGCCTGCGCGAGCGGGTGACGGACACGCACCTGCCGCACCTCGCCGCGCTCCCCCAGGTGTTGCCCGGGCTCTTCGCCGCGGCCGCGTCGCGCTGCGCGAAGGCGGGCTTCGACGGCGTCGAGCTGCACTCCGCGCACGCGTACACCCTGGCCTCGTTCCTCTCCGCGCTGAACACCCGCACCGACGGCTACGGGGGCGAGCGCGCGAACCGGGTGCGGCTGCCGCTCGAGGTGTTCGCCGCCACCCGGGCCGCGGTGCCTGCCTCGTTCGCGGTGGGCTGCCGCTTCCTGGCCGACGAGATCATCGCGGGCGGAAATCGCAGCGACGACGCCGCGTTCTTCGGCGTCCAGCTCGCGCGCGCGGGCATGGATTTTCTCTCGCTGTCCCGCGGCGGAAAATTCGAAGACGCGAAGCAGCCGCGCGTGGGCGCCTCCGCGTATCCGTACACCGGGCCCTCAGGTCACGAGTGCATGCCCACCACGAAGCTGGAGCACCCGTGGGGCCGCAACGTCTCCGCGGCCGCGCAGGTGAAGCAGGCGCTGCTCGCCGCCGGCCTGCGCACGCCGCTGGTGGTGTGCGGAGGCATCGCCACGCTCGCGCAGGCCGAGGCGATCCTGGAAAACGACGAAGCTGACGTGGTGGCCAGCGCCCGCCAGTCGCTCGCGGATCCCGACTGGCTGCTCAAGCTGCGGCTGGGGCAGGGCGCTTCGATTCGGCGGTGCCTGTTCACCAACTATTGCGAAGGCCTCGATCAATCGCACCAGGCGGTGACCTGCCAGCTGTGGGATCGCGCGAAGGGGCTGCCCGATGACGACACGGTCCCGCGCACGGCCGATCGCCGCCGCCTGCTCGCGCCCGCGTGGGAGCTGTAGAAACGCATCGAGCCGCGCCCTCGGAGTGAGGAGCGCGGCTCGGAAGGGCGGCATTTCTTGGTACGCCCTCTCCCCGACCTCTCCCCCGCGGGGGAGAGGGAGACAGGATCAGGCCGACTGCGGCGCGCGCAGCAGCTGCGCCAGCTGGAACGCGGCGAACTGGCTGACGTTGTAGGTGTCGCCCTGCGCGGCGGGGGACGGGTCGGCCTTGCGCGGCGCCATCAACGTCTTGACCATGTCGAAGATCTGGCTGCTGCCGGTCGCCTTGGAGCCGAGGCCGATGACCGAGCCGAGGCCCGTCTTGCTCAACAGCGAGCCGGCCTTGCCGAGGAGACCGCCGCCGAGGTTGCCCACCAGGCCGCCGATGATGCCCTTGAGCCCCTTCCCGTTGAGCACGCTGTCCGCGATGCCGACGATCTTCGCGGCGCCCGCGATGAAGGGCCCGACCCCCGGAATGAAGGAAGCGATCTTGCCGAGCGGGCCATTGAGGATCTTGCTGGCGAACCCAACCGCCTTCTTGGCGAAGCTGCCGATCTTCTTGAACGCCTTGCCGATGCCTTTGAGGAAGCCCATGTGATCTCTCCGGGAAAAGATGGAACGTTGAGGGGTTATCGCTTCCTGAGAATTGAAGTTGCGCTCGGAAGCGGAATGAAATTCTGAGCGTTTTCAGCTCTTTCGGGGGAAGCGGGCCTTCTTCACCGTGTCCTCGAGGTCAGGATCAGACTCGGCGCTCACCTGGGCTCCGCCCTCGCCGGGCAGCTCCACGGCCTTCTTTTTGGCCTGATCGAAGCCGCTGGGACTCTGGCCCGCCTTGATGGCCTCGACGCTGGCGCGCACGTTGGCCTCGATCGCCTTGGCGCTCGGTGGCTCGACGCCCATCTTGCGGAGGTTGTCGTCACTCACCACCAGGAACGCGGGCTCTACCCCGGGGTTGTTCAGGTAGTAGCCGATCTGGTTCGCGAACTCGTCGACCGACATGCCCAGCTCGGCGGCGATCTTCGCCACGTTTGGATCGGAGAGGATCTTCGCCTTCTGCTCAGCGGAGATCGCAGGGGGCGCGTCGAGTTGCTCCAGCTGGGTTCCATCGCTCATGGACTGGGAGTATCGCGACAGAAACGCGCCGGTGTCGACCACTTCGCGGGTCTCCTTCTCCCTGGCCGGGATCGGGTAAAGGGCAGGGATGCTCCCTGTCGCCTTCGTGTTGGTCCTCGCCGCCGCTCCTGAGGTGGCGCTGCTCAGCTCTCAGGCCGACGTGGGCGAGCTGCGCTTTCAACCGCTGGGCGCTTCCAAGCTGGCCGACCCGGTGGCGCGCTTCTCC
>VFKJ01000173.1 GCA_009885595.1 Myxococcales bacterium
CGTCGACGTGGTGGGCGCGCCGCCCGGCGAAGGAGTCGCCTGCCGGCTCTATTCAGGCAGCGAGGTGCCTGGCGCCCCGTCGCTGGAAGCCCTGCTGCGCGCGCTCAGTCTGACGACAGAAGAGCCATCACGCTGAACACCGCGCCCGCCAGGACCGGCGGCGACCGAGATCGTCGGTGTTCAAACGTTCTGGCTCGAACGCCAGCGGGTTCTCCCAGAACTCCAGCAGTCGGCGGCCCTGCCCACCTGCAGGTGGTGGATCGGCCCAGTCAGGTGGACCAGGAGGAGCTGAGCCAGTTGGTGCTCGGCTGCGTGGCGCCCTGAATTACTTCCGGCGAATGGTGACGCCCTGGGAGTAGCGGAACGCGCCCCAGCTGACGCAGCACATCGAGATGAAGCCGCCGATGCGCACCGTGTAGAAGCCGACGTCTTCGGGCAGCGGCTTGTCGAGCAGCTCCGTCATCAGGAAGCCGACCCCCAGGGCGAGGAGAATCGCCGCGCCGAAGGCCATCCAATAGAGACCGACGGTGGCTGGCGGGCCGGTGAGGCCGATGTCGGAGAGGGTGAAGGTGCCGGGCGAGAGGATGTTCGTTCCCGGGGAGAGCTGGGCGTTGGGCAGTTCGACCGGCATCGAGCCGATGACGGAGTTGATCAGCACCTTCGAGGACTCGTCGTCGAGACCGGTGGCCTTGAGCTTCTCGAGCATCTGCTCGCGGGTGAGCCCGTCGGCCTTGAAGCGCTTCACGAGATCCCAGCTGGTGCCAGCGGGCACGGCCTCGGCGGCGGCCGCCGTGGCAGAGTTTGGGGGAAGCGGAGTCTCGCTCACGGGCGCACGCTGCGGGAGCGCAGGCGGACTGTCAACGCTCACTCCCTCTCCCCCCGTGGGGGAGAGGGCTTGCGCCGGATGCGCGGCCGCCGAGTCCTCTGGTACAGGGCCCGCGCGCATGCAGTCGTTCGACGTCATCGTGGTGGGTTTGGGGCACACCGGGTGCGAGGCGGCGCTGGCGTGCGCGCGCATGGGCCTCTCGACGCTGGGCCTCACCCTGCGCTCAGACCGCATCGCGATGATGAGCTGCAACCCGGCCATCGGAGGCACCGCCAAGGGCCACCTGGTGCGCGAGCTCGACGCGCTGGGGGGCGAGATGGCGTTCGCGGCTGATCAGGCCGGCACGCACTTCGTCACCCTCAATGCCTCGAAGGGTCCGGCGGTGCGGGCGACGCGGGTGCTGTGCGAGCGCGAGGCCTACGCGGAAGGCATGCAGGCGACGGTGCGCGCGCAGGCCGGGCTGACCGTGATGGAAGGCGAGGCGGCGGCGGTGGTGGTGGAGGGCGGCCGGGTGCGCGGGGTGCGCCTGCAGGACGGGCGCGAGCTCGGCGCGGGCGCGGTGGTGGTGACGACGGGCACGTTCCTGCAGGCCCTGATGCACGTCGGCGAGGAGACGTCGGTCGGGGGGCGGCTGGGCGATGCCGCCGCCACCGGCCTCTCCGGGTGTCTGCGCGCGCTCGGGTTCACCCTGGGGCGGTTCAAGACGGGCACCCCGGCGCGGCTGCTGAAGGCGAGCATCGATTGGGGCCGCTGCGAGGCGCAGCCGGGTGAATCAGGACCCAGGCCCTTCTCGCTGCGGACGCCGCGGGCGCCCTTTCCGCTGCGCCGCCAGTTGGAATGCGCGGTTACGCACACCACCCCGGTGACGCACGGGATCTTGCGGGACAACCTCCACGCTTCTCCGCTTTTTCAGGGGCAAATCGTCGGTCGCGGTCCGCGGTATTGCCCGTCACTGGAGGACAAGGTGGTGCGCTTCGCTTCGCGGCAGCGGCACACCGTGTTCCTGGAGCCCGAAGGCGAGGCGTCGCCGTTGGTCTACCCGGCCGGTTTGTCGACGAGCATGCCGGCGGAGGTGCAGCTGGCGTTCCTGCGGAGCATTCCGGGGCTCGAGGCGGTGGAGGTGGCGCGGTTTGGGTACGCGGTCGAGTACGACTACGCCCCGCCGACCCAGCTGCACGCGACCCTGGAGACGAAGGTGGTCGCGGGGCTGTACTTCGCAGGGCAACTCAACGGCACCTCGGGCTACGAGGAGGCGGCGTTCCAGGGGCTGCTCGCGGGGATCAACGCGGGGTTAC
>VFKJ01001225.1 GCA_009885595.1 Myxococcales bacterium
CGGGGGCGGCGGAGGGGGAGGCGGCTGCTGCGGCTGGTAGGGGTTGCCCGGGGGCGGGGGGGGCGGCGTGCGCACCGGCTGCCCGCCCAGCTGCCGCGCCATCAGGTCGGTGTACTGGGTGCGGTAGACGTTGTTGGTGAACTTGTCCGCGTAGCCGATGGCGTGCTGCGGGTTCACCAGGCGCGGCGCCGCCTGCTGGGACACCTGCATCTTGAACACCTCCGAGCGGAAGAGGTCGAGCACGAGGCCGAACTGCACCGCGGTGGCGTAGTTGTTCTGGAACATCGTCTGCACCGTCTGGGCGCGCATCACCTCGCTGGTGTTCGACTGCAGCGAGCGCAGGAAGCCCTGGAAGGTGCCCGCATCCATCGGGTAGCGGCCATCGCGCGCCATGCTGCAGCCGACGTCGGGGCCGGTGCCGCAGTCACGGTTCTGCACGGGCGGCTGCTGCACCGGCGGTGGCTGCACCACCACCACCGGGGGCGGCAGCTGCGGCAGGCGATTGGCCGTGAAGCTCACCTCGCGGAACGCCAGCTCACGGCCACGGGAGTCGAAGAGCGAGACGCGCGCCACGAACCGGCCGTTGCTGAAGTCGTCTTCGGCCAGCGTGGAATAGCGGAAGAAGTGGCTGAAGGCGTTCTTCCACACGAACGGATCCGTCGGCACGCTCCACTGCTGCGTGGTGACCCAGTCGCTCCAGTGACCCTGGAAGCTGCGGAAGCGGGCCGCGAGGTAGAACTGCTGGCCGCGCATGTTGCGCAGCGAGAGCTCGGGGACCATCACCTTCACCGCGGGCTCGCCCTCGAAGGTGGCGTTGAGCTGCACGGTGAGCGGGCTGAGCCGCGCGGCGAGGCCCTCGTCTTCGTCGACGTCGCGATCGTCGCGGCGATCGTCGCGGCGGTCGTCCCTGCGGTCGGAAGCCATCGACTCGCGCGCCTCGTCGAGCAGGTCCTCCGCGCGGTGGATGTTCTGGATGACGTTGTCGGGGCAGCCGCTCCAGCCCGCGGTGGAGGCGGCGTTGGACACCTCGAACTTGAGGCGGGCGATGTCGCGGGGACGGGCGTCCTTCTTGAGGTCGTCCGCCTGATCGGAGAGCTGATCGAGCGTGTCGTAGACGCCCTGCTTGCACTGGGGGTTGCCGCGGCGCGCAGCCCTGGCCGCGTCCTCCAGCGCTTCTCCGGCCTTCTTCAGGGGACGCCGGTATTGCTGGGCAGAAGCCAGCGGCGCGAGCATCAGGGCGATCAAGGTGACGATGCGGAGGGGTGTGCGCATGGGTCTCTTTCTGGGGGCTGCAGGTGACGACCCGTGGGACGACCGGCACGGGGTGGGATTCAAGGTGGGGAGCTTCGCAGACCCTCGAATTTCTGAGGATTGGTTTCTGTTCCGAGGAACCGGTGCAGGCGTTCCAGCTCGGCGTCCAGCTCGCCTCGGAAGGCGCGGTCCTTCGGCGGGGCGCCGGTGACGTAGCCAAAGGTCACCTGGCCGGCGTTGACGTTGGTCCAGCCGATGAGCTCGTCACGCCAGAGCAGGGGCAGCGCGTAGTAGCCGCGCACCCGCTGGTGCACCGGCGTGTAGGCCTCGAAGCGATACGCCCAGCCCCAGAGCAGCTCGAAGCGGCGGCGATCCCACACCAGGGGATCGAAGGGGGCGAGGAAGCGCACGGTCTGGTTGGGAGTGGGGTCCTTCAGCCGCGGCTCGCCTTCGGGCCAGTACCAGGTGACGCCGTCGACGCGCTCGCGCGGGAGCTCGAGCTGCCCCAACAGCGCCCGCAGCTCGCCTCGCAGGTGCGGCGCGCCTGCTCGCAGGAAGCTCACGAGCGTACCGAGGCTCCGCTCGGGCACCGGCGCGTAGAGGGAGAGCGCCAGGTGAAGCAGCCGGCGCGCGCGCTCGGCGGGGGGAAGCTCGAGAGGCTCGTATTTCGGCAGCGCGTAGACGCGGAGGCCCTGGTCGCGGCGCGCGATCCGGAGCAGCCCGCGGTAGTGCATCAAGTCGAGCAGCGCGGTGCTGGCGCGCGACATGCCGCCCCAGGCGTTCTTCACCCGGCCGTGCGCGAAGTGCGCCTCGACTTCGGCGGGGTGGACCTCGCCCCGCTCGCGGATGAAGTCGAGAATGGCGGCCGCCCGGGTGCGGTGCGCGGCGGTCCAGGCACTCGAGGGGCGCGGAAGGCGCGGGTGCATCAGCGCCACGTGCGCGCGCGGGAGGAAGCCGTAGTTGACGAGGTACTCCTCCTCCACCGGCAGGCGCGCGTAGCCGCGCTCGAGATCGCCGGCCCGGTAGTCCTTCACCCGGTGGCGCAAGATCAGGTCCTGCGCGCGGGCCGGCGCCCGAATGGGGTCGGCCTGCACGAAGCCCAGCCGCTCCACC
>VFKJ01001220.1 GCA_009885595.1 Myxococcales bacterium
CACGGCCGTCGCGTCGGACTGCGCGGTGTCCAGCAGCTCGAGCTGCACCAGCCCCGCGCGGTGTGGCCACTCGGCCAACGCGGGCGCGCCGCTGCAGGACAACGCCGCGACGGGCCGGTCGCTCAGCGCGCTGAACTCGGTGTCGTTCACCCGCAGCCGCGACGGGATGCCGCGGAAGAACCAGGTCACCCCGGGTGCTCTTGCCTCGCTGCCGACTCGGGCGCGCCACTGCGGGCCGTAGCGGTGCTGCAGGCGGAAGAGCCGGCGGCTGCCGAGGCGGTGCGCTTCCTGGCCGGGGAAGGTGTGCTCGAGATCGAGGGAGAGGCGAATGGCTTCACCCCAGGGATCGTCTTGTTCGAGCAGCGCGTCGGAGAGCACGCGGAGGGTGGTGGGATCTCCGGGGTGTTCGAGGAGTGGATGGAGGAGTGGATCCATTCCTGGTTAGCCCCTCACCCCGACCTCCTGAGCGAAGTCGAAGGGTCCCCCGCAGGGGAGAGGGGGACAAAGTCAGGGCACGCGGAGGCGCACGCCGCCGGTCGCGGTGAACGCGGTGTCGTCGTTGCGACCAGGCCAGAGGAAGTGGTGCCGGCCGCCGATCAGCACGTACACGCCCATCCACTTCAGCGGGTAGTACTCGGCACCGCCGCCACCACCGAGGCCCAGGCCCAGCCCGTCCTGCAGGAAGCTCAAGGGCAGCGCGACCTCGAGCAGCACGTTCATGGTGTCGAGCACGGGCAGCGCCAACTGGAAGCGCGGCGTCACCCCGAAGTACGGGTAGAGGCGCGCGAACAACCCGATGCGGAACCAGCTCAGCTCGATCCCGCCGCCCAGCTCCAGCCCACCCGAGACGTAACCCGAGGTCGCCGGCTCGATCATCCCGCGCAGATCGCCGAAGGGCCGAATGGGGCGCGGCTCGAGCTGCAGGCCGCTGGCGCCAGGTCCTGCCCCGCCCTGCACCCACACCACCCGGGTCTCCCGGCGCGGCCTGATCTGCAGCTCCGTCACCTGCAGCGGCCCGTCACCCCAGCGCGCCTCGAGCTTGTGCTTGCCGGCGGGCGTGGCGACGGTCTGCGGCGCCGCGCCGACGCTCTTCCCGTCGAGCAGCAGCAGCGCGCCCGGCGGCGTCGAGTCGATGATGAGCGAGCCGGTCAACCGCGCGCGCACCGACTCCAGCAGCCGCACCACGGTGGGATCGACGCGGGTGGGATCGAGGGTGGTCTCGGGGTTGGCGTCGAGCGCGAGGGCGAAGGCCTCTTCGGCGCGCGCAAAGTCCTGCCGGGCGGCCAGGCACTGCGCGCGCAGCAGGTGCACCTTCTCGAGGGTGGCCGGCTCGCCGCCTTCCACCGCCGCGGCGTCGAGCGCCTTGAGCGCGCCGTCGAAGTCGCCCTGGTTGAAGAGCTTCTGGCCCAGCTCGAGCTTCGGGGCGTCAGCGCGGCCGGGCTTGCTGACCGGAGCCGCGAGGAGCAAGGCGACGAGGGAGACGGCGGCTGACAGCATGGGCGGGGACGTTCGGACCACACCCGCCTGCACCGCTCAAGGAAAGAATCTCACGGCACCAACTCGAGCCGCACCACCACCGGGCGTCCGGTGCCCACGCGGATCTCCCGGGAGAGCGAACGGAAGCCGGGGCGCTCCACCCGCATCTGGTATCTCCCGATGGGCAGCTCGAGCAGCAACGGCGTGCGTCCCTTCGGAACTCCGTCGATGGAGACCTGCGCCCAGTACGGCTCGCCGGCGTGGGTGGTGATCACGTTCACGCGCCCCCGCTTCTTCGCGCCGGGACGCTTGAGGCCGGGGTCGACCACCACCACCGCCGCCCCCGCGTCGGGAGGAACCGGGGCCTCGACGCCTGCGTCGATCACCGCCTCGGCGATCAACGCCTCGCCCGCGTCCGGCCCCTCGACCACCTCGGCGCCGGCGTCCTCGACCACCGCGAGCATGGGCGCGCCCGCGTCGACCTGCGGGAGCACCGGCACCCCCACGATCGGAACGTCGCCGGGGCGCAGCGCGAAGTAGAGGCCCGCGCCCACCAGGCACAGGCCCAGCACCGCGAACAGCACCCAGGGCCTGCGGCTGGCGTGCAGCGCCGCGGACAGCTCGCGGGTCGTCGGGTCGGCCTTCACCGCCGGGAGCGCAGCCGAAGACACCTTCGAGTTGAGCCTGCGCAGGCTCGGCGCCGTATGGGCGGGCACGGCAGGCGGGGGCGCGGCCACCACGGGGAGCGCCGACTTCGACGTCTTCGCCTCGAGGTACGCAGCCTCGAGCGCGGCCACCAGCTCGGCGGCGGTGCTGTAGCGATCGTCGGGGCGCTTCGAGAGCGCCTTCTTCACCACGTCGGCGACGGGCCGGGGAATCCAGGGGGCGCGATCGAGGATCTCCGGCACCGGCGCGTGGGCCTGCAGCTGAATGAGCCGCAGCTCGGAGTCGGCCTCGAAGGGCAGCGTGCCGGTGAGGCACTCGAAGAGCACCACCGCCAGCGCGTAGAGATCGACGCGGTGGTCGACGTCCTTGAGGCCGAGCGCCTGCTCCGGGGCCATGTAGTGCGGCGTGCCCATCACCATGCCGGTGCGGGTGATGCCGCTGGTGGCGCTCTTCTGCCGCAGGATGCCGAAGTCCAGGATGGTCGCCAGGCCCTCGGGGGAGACGAAGATGTTGGCGGCCTTGATGTCGCGGTGAATGAACCCCTGCCCGTGCAGGTAGTCGAGGCCGAGCGCCAGCTGCCGCATCAGCTTGAGCGTCTCCTCGGCGGTGAAGCCGCCCTTCGCCCGCAGCCGCCCCACCAGCGAGTCGCCCTGGAGCAGCTTCATCACGATGAACGGGCGGCCCTCGTGGCTGCCCACGTCGTAGATGGGGATGATGTTCGGGTGATCGAGCTTGGCGGTGAGGCGGGCTTCACGCTCGAAGCGCTCGCGCACCTCGGGGTCGTTCACCAGGGTGGCGGCCAGCAGCTTGACCGCCACCTTGCGATCGAGCTCCGCGTCGTGGGCGATGAAGACGGTGCCCATGCCGCCCTCGCCGATCTTCTCTTCCAGCCGGTAGCGGCCCAGCAGCACGTCGTGGGTGCGCATGGGGAGAACGGTCTTCTCCTCGCGGAAGCTCACGGGGTTGAGCCCGCGCTTCGAGACGCTGGTGGCGGGCAGCGAGGGCGTCCCACAGGCGGCGCACCGGGACGCGCCTTCAAAGAGTGGTGAGCCGCACGACGAGCACGTCACGAGCGCCGACTGTAGTCTGAAGGGGGCTCCGCTGAGGGAATTGGCGTGCTCCCCTCGGAGGGCGCCAGCTAAGGTTCGCCGGTCTTGCCCATCGATCCCCCCACCATCGAGCTGCCGAGCCGGCGCTTCGGGAAGTACCTCGTGCGCTCGCGGCTGGGCCAGGGCGGGCAGGCCGAGGTGTTCCTCGCCGAGGCGGTCGACGAGCACGGCGATCAAGTGAAGGTGGCGCTCAAGCTGATGCGCCAGGGCGCGCCTGAGGAGAAGTTCGCCGACGAGGCCGACCTGATGAGCCTGCTCAGCCACCCGAACCTGGTGGGCATGGTGGAGCACGGCACCGCGTTCGGCCGACCGTTCATCGCGATGGAGTTCCTCATCGGCGGCGATCTGTTCGAGGTGATGGCCGCGCACCAGCAGGCGATGAAGGGCTTCCCCATGGGCATGGGCGTGCACGTCTGCCTGGAGGTGCTCAAGGCGCTCGCCTACTTCCACAAGGCGACCACGCGCTCGGGCGCCGCGCTCAACCTCATTCACTCCGATGTGAACCCCTCGAACGTCTTCTTCTCAGGGGAAGGCGACGTGAAGCTGGGCGACTTCGGGGTGGCCTCGAGCACGCACGTGGACATCGGGCCGTCCCAGGGCACCGCGGCGGGCAAGCTCTCGTACCTGTCGCCCGAGCAGACGCGCGGCGAAGCGCTCGGCCCCGCGTCGGATCTCTGGGCGGTGGGGGTGATGCTGCATGAGGTGGTGGTGGGGTATCACCCGTTTCAAAAGGACGGCGCCACCGAGCAGCAGATCATGGCGTCGATCCGCGCGCCGAAGCTGAGCATTCCCGATTACGTGGAGAAGCCGCTGGCGGCG
>VFKJ01000282.1 GCA_009885595.1 Myxococcales bacterium
GCCGGCCACGAAGTTGCGCGAGACGACCACGTAGTATCCGGGCTTGTTCCCGCGAAGCGGCTCCTTCTCCCGGGAGCGATAGACCTCTCCACGGATCACGGCAACACCTGGTCCTCGAGCGCAGCGCGGGCCTGGGCGTTCAGCTTCTTGTAGTGCCGCTCGACGACCGCGGATTCACGCGTCTCCCGCTCATGGAGATCCAGCTCGGCCAGGTAGTGCTGAACCGCGCGCCGGATGAACTCGGAGCGGCTGGTCTTCGAGGCCGACTTGCCGCGCCGGAGCCGATCGACCGCGGTGAGGGTGGGTGTGTCGATGGAGATGGCGATGGTCTGCATATGGGGAAACTATTGAACGTCTCATAGTCGACGCAAGCGCTAACCCCTCAGAACGTCCGGCTGACGTTGATGCCGGGCACCAGGCTCGCGCTGTCGGTGCGCAGCCCGCCGAACAGGTTCAAGAACGGCGAGATCGTCCACTTGCCGAGCAGCACCGAGAACCCCGGCCCCGCGCCGAGGAAGAAGTCTGACGCGGCGAACTCGAGCCCCGGCATGTCGTGAATGAACGCCAGGTTGAGATCGATCCCGAAGTGCTCGTGCACCAGGAAGTCGAGCGTCGCCACCACCACGAAGCCGCCGCGCCGTTGATCGAAGCTCCACTCGTACGACACCGACCCGATGAAGGTGACGTCGTGCCCCATCGGCACCGCGAGCGAGACGCCGAGGTACGGGTAGAAGCCGCCGTGCGCAGGCGGCAGCAGCACCACCTCGAGCGCGCCCACGTTGATCGCGAAGTCGACCGCGCGCGCGGGAGCGCCGAGCAGCAACAACGTCAGCAGGCAGAGCCGGAGCACTTTGAGTTGGGTCCTACAGCGGGTGGGTGTTGACCAGCATGAGCGCGATCGACACGCAGTAACAGGCGAACCCGCTCACGAAGAGCACCAGCGCGACGTTGAGGTAGCGCGACTTCTCATCGCGCCGGTCGAGCATCCTGATGAGCGTCTGCTCGGGGTCGTCGGTGAGTTCCTGCGTGAGCCACTTGAGGCGCAGCACCCCGCCGATCGCCACCGCCGCGGCGGCGAGCACCACCAGAATTCCCACCGCCACCAGGTTGCGCGCCAGCTCGCTGGTCTGCGCGATGGAGCGGCCGGAGAACCCCGTGACCGTGATGACGATGCCCGAGAGCGACAGCATCACCTGGGTGCGCAGCACCAGCACCGAGAACTGCGACTGCACCAGCTCGTACGCCCGCACCGGGTCGCCCCTGGTGAGGGCCATGATGCGCTTCACTTCATCAGCTGCGGCCACGTGGTCTCCTTCTCGCCTGCGCCACTCGTGCTAGCAGGTGCGCCCATGCAACGCACCGCGGTCGCGCTCCTGCTGTTCTTCTTCACCGCGTGTGAAGTGCCGTACGTCGAGCGCGACACGCAGGTGAAGTTCGACCCCGCGGGGGATTTCTGGGCGGTGCCGCTGCCCAGCGAGCTGCGCCGGCAGGACGACGGCAGCTACGACCTCGAGCGCTGGCCCGGGCCGCGGCCGACCCTGATCAAGATGTGGCTGGAGACCATCGACTCGCGCCTCGTCGACGGCTGGGGCGTGAATTCCGGCGCCTTCTTCACGCTCTCAGGAGCCCTCGACCCGGCCTCGCTGCCCACCGCCGCCACCACCCTCACCAGTGAAGCGGCCATTCAGCTCATCGACATCGATCCCGATTCGCCCGAGTACGGCCGCCGCTTTCCCGTCGACTCGTCCTTCACCGCCGACGCCATCACCTTCCGGCCCGCCTCGCTGTTGGCCGTCACGCCCGTCCAGGGGTTTCCGCGCCGCGAGTTGACGCTGTACGCGGTGGTGCTGCTGGATGGCTTGAAGGACCCCGCCGGAAAGCCGCTGGGCCGCAGCCGCCCCTTCCACGACGCGCTGGAGCAGCTGCCTTCGGCTGACCCGAAGGTGAAGGCCGCGCTCGCGCCGCTGCGCAGCTACCTCGACACCTCGCGCTTCAACCGCGCCCAGGTGGTGGGCGGCACGGTCTTCCGCACCATCGACCCAGCGGCGTCGCTCAAGAAGCTGGCGGCCTGGGTGGAGACGTTGCCCCCGCCGGTGCTCGAGGTCCCGTGGACCCGGCAGGAAGAGTTCCCGGACTTCGTGCTCTACACCGCGCGCTACCGGGTGCCGCAGGTGCAGCCCGGCGCGCGCCCCGGCAAGGGGCGGATCGCGTGGAGCGCCGATGGGCAGACGCCCGTACAGCAGGGCACGCAGTCGGTGCGGCTCTCGCTCGCGGTGCCGAGGTCGGCCGCGCCTGCCACGGGCTTCCCGCTCAGCATCTACTTCCACGGCAGCGGCGGCGAGTACCGCGAGGTGATGGATCGCGGCCCCCTCCCGCAGACCAGCACGCGAGATCAGGAGCCAGACCAACCGCTCGGCTCCGGCCCTTCCTCCTTCCTGGCGCGGCGCGGGCTGGCCACCCTGGGCTTCGACTTTCCCCTGCACGGAGATCGCGACACCCCACCCGACACCACGGGCCTGCGCCTCTACGACATCTTCGGAGACGTCGACTCCACCATCGACAACATGTCGGTCGCCGCGATGGAGGCGGTGTACCTCACCCGCCTGCTCCCCGCGCTCGAGCTGCCCCTGCCCGCGGGCGGCACCGCGCGCGTGAACATGGAGAGGCTGTCGGCGATGGGCCACTCGATGGGCTCCACCATCGGCATCCCCGTGGCGACGGTGGATCCCCGCATCAA
>VFKJ01001166.1 GCA_009885595.1 Myxococcales bacterium
GCAGCGATACCCGGGCACGAAGGACCAGACGGCGACGCCGATCACCAGCGCCAGCAGCACCGGGTGCGCACCGCCGAGCACGGAGCCGAACGCGGGCGCGATGGTGACGAGCAGCGGAGTGGTCACGCAGTGCACCGCGCAGACGGCCGACAGAAGCTGCCCCACGGTGTCGGGCGGATCAGCGTGGGGGTGGGAATGCGCGGCCATCGGCTCGGCTCGCGATAATCCGCCGACTGCTCTTTCGCAAGCCGGGTGATTCAGTAACCCGGTTGTAAGAAGGGCGCGGGCTACTTCTTCTCGAACAGCAGGTCGCGCTGCTGCACGAGATCAACCTCACCTGCGAACTGCACGAAGGCGTCGTACTGCCTGGGCGCGATGCGGCTCTGGGTGAGGCGGAACTCCTCCTCCACCTTGAGCTGCGTGCCCTGCTGCACTTCCTTGCGCACGTACTCGCCGGAAGGGCCCTTGAGCTTCACCTCGCCCACGGGGCTCCTCAGGGCCCAACCCGGCGGCAAGGTGAGGGTCGCCCGCGTGGAGCTCGCCTCACTGGAGTCGATGAACAGGGGCGTCACCCGCTGCGGCACCGCGAGGAACCGCCGCCCCACCATCAACGGATAGGTGAGGGAGGCGGCGATCAAGCGGCCGTCCGACTCCACCCGCCCGAAGCGCCGCGCGAGGAACTCGTAGGACACGGTCACCGGCGCGCCCACGTCGCGCTTCGCGTCGACCTGCAGCTTCGAGAGATCGGCCCCGCCGAAGTAGCGCGAGAGCGCGGACTGCAGGGCTTGATCACGTTGATCAGGCGAGAGCGACTCCAGCGCCTCGGCGAGCTGCGCGGCCTCGAAGCCGCTGTAGACCTCCACGCCTTTCCCCGAGAGCTGGCCGGCGGCGTCGAGCTCGAGCTCGAGGACCACCGTCTTTCCCGGGCGGGTGCTGCGCTCGGGCGTCTTGATCTTCTCCAGCGGGCGGCCCTGCTCGGGCAGCACGTAGGCCTCGAGGCCGCCGAGCGCGAACTCCGGCAGCTCGCCGAAGGGCGCGAAGCGCACCAGCGGGTCGAGCCACACCGTCTCTCCCCCGGGGATGGTGACGCGCAGGCAGATGTACGGGAGCAGGCCTTCGTTGGGAAAGAGGTACGGCGCGGGATCGGCGGTGAAGGCGCGCACCGCCACCAGCCGGGCGTCGTAGCCGAGCGCGTCGAGGGACGCCTTGAGCAGCCACACCCGGCTGCCGCGATCCTGCGCCACCGAGGCGGAGGCAGAGACGGAGAGCCCCGCGTCGCGCCCGGAGAGCTTGTGCTGCACCGCCGCGTTCACCGCCTTGATGCCCGCAAGCCCGAGCGGCTGCGGCAGGTCCTTCACCGCGGTGCGCGCGAAGTCTTCCACCTCCCAGGTGATCAGGCCCTTCTCCAGGAACGCGTCGGCGTACGCCTGCACCACGCCCTCGTTGCCGCGCTGGCCCGCGCCCACGGACACGAAGGGCAGCCACTCGTTGGCGCTCGGAGGACCGAGCGGCTCGGGGATGTACGGAGGCACGCGGCGCTCTTCGTGGCGCAGCACCTCGACGTCGCCTTCCACCTTCGGCTCGAGCGACTGCACGTTGTGCGCGTCGACCTCCAGGCCGCTGCCCCTGGGCGCGATCACCACGTAGCTGGAGCGCGCGTTGGGCTGCCGCGCCACCTGGAAATAGAAGGCCGAGGCGGTGAAGCCGGGCTGGCCGGGGCCGCGCGTGGGGTGGGCGAGCAGGTACTCGTACTCGACCAGGTCGCCGACCTGCACGCCTGGCAGCGAGATGCCTTCCTTGCCTTCGATGTTCTCGGGCTCGAGGGAGCGGCCGTCGGGCTTCAAGGTGCGCAGCGTGAGCACGGTGGCGCCCTGGGGAATCTCCACCTCGGCGACGTCCTGCACGCCCTGCTGATCGAGCGCCTTCTGAATGATGTGCACGCGATCGACCATGGTGCCGTCGGGGAAGGCCTGGATGGCGGCGGCGTCGAGCACGTAGCTGCTGGTGGCGTCTTCGCTGCCGGGCGCGGCCTCGTACGACTTGAGGGCCTCCTCGGTGGTGATGGCGTAGTCCTGCAGCAGCTCCTTGCCGGTCTTCGCGCGGGCGAGCGCGCGGCGCAGGGGGAGATCGGCGCCGTCCAACGCGAGCGCGGCTTCGCGGGCGGCCAGCGCCTCCTGCGGCTTGCCGGACAGCTCGTAGACGTCACCGAGCGTCTTGGGGAGCGCGGCGTTGCGCGGCCACTGCGCGCGCAGCCTCGAGAGCAGCTTCACCGCGTCGTCGAAGCGCCGCTGCGCCACGTAGAGCGAGGAGAGCGAGGTGGCCACCGAGACCATGCCCTCGTCGCGCGCGAGCAGCGCTTCCCACTGCGCGATGGCGCCGTCGAGCTCGCCCCGGGCGCGCAGGTGCTCGGCGGATCGGGTGAGCGCGCCGCCGCAGTGCGAGGTCTTGCCGAGCAGCGCCTCACTCTCGGCCGCCGCGTCACGGCGACGGGCGATGTCGTACTGCAGCAGCAGGGCCTCGCAGGCGCCGGGCAGCGCGGCCTCGGCGTCACGCGCGGTGGCGGCTGCAGCGGCGTCGAGACCCAGGGCCAGCTCGACGCGCGCGATGAGCTCGAGCACCGGCGCGCCAGGGGGCGTGTGCGCGTCGCGCGCCGCGCGGGCCTGCTCGAGGGCGTCGAGCTGGCGACCGTCGTCGAGGGCCAGCTGCGCGGTGACCATCTTGGCGCCGACGAAGCCGGGGTCCTTCACCAGCGCGGCCTCGAGTTCGCGGGTGGCGCGGCCGCGGGCCACGCGCGTCGGCACGGTGCGGTCCTGAAGGAAGACGTCGGCGCGCAGCACGGCGACCGCCGGTCCATCGACGGTGGCCGGGAGCCCCGCGAGCAGCGCGCGGGCTCCGTCGCGGTCGCGGCCCAGGGCGTCGCGCGCGGCGAGGAAGCGGGAGAGCGCGTCACCGAGCTCAGCTTCGAGGGCGAGGCGCACCGACTCCGCGGTGGCGTAGAGGCCCTCGGTGTCGTCGAGCACCTTCACGCCGCCCCAGGCGGGCGCAGCGCCCTGGGCCGCGGCGAAGGTGAGCCCCGCGGGGGAACCATCGACCGCGTGCAGCGCGAGCTGGAGGTTGCCGGTCTGGTTCTCCCGCGCCATGCGCACCATCAGGCGGTGCGTGCCGGCCTCGAGCTTCACTACCCGGGTGGTGAGCGTGCTGGCCGCGCGGCGCGAGGTGAGGCGCGAGAGCACCGGGGTGCCGTCGAGCAGCGCGACGTGATCCATCGAGGTGACGGTGCGCAGCACGAACAGCCCGCGCGCAGGCACGGTGACGTCGACGGCGTAGAGGTAGATGTCTCCGGTGGGCGGCTCGCCGGCGAGGGAGATGCGGCCGTCGGCGAAGCGCACCACCCGCGCGGTGAGAGGGCCGAAGGGTCCGTTGCCGAGCGCGTCGAGCGAGCCCGTCTTCTCGGGACCGGTGGGCTCGGCGGTGGACAGCAGGTGCCAGGCAGAGAAGGGCCCCACCAGGGTGCCGGCGGTGGGCACGCCCATGTCGACCAGCAGCGCGCCGTGGCGGGCGAGCTCGTCGCTGTCGAGCCAGGCGTTCGCGAGCGCGCTGCGGAGGAGGTGCGCGGTGTCGGCCTGCTGCTTCTTCGCGAGCAAGGCGGGGGCGCGCTCCCGCACCAGGGTGGAGGTGGTCTTCGAGAGGCCGGTGGTGTCGAGCACCACGCGGGCGGCGACGGGGGCGAGCGGATGATCAGGGTTGCGTTCGATCAGATCGAGGGCCGCGGCGAGCGCCTTTTGAGGAAGGGCCTGGCGCTGGGCGAGGAGGATCTGCCCGGTGAGCGCGAGCGGCTCCGCGGAGTCTTTCGCTACCGCTTCGTCGAAGAGGGTGGTCGCCTTCTTCGCGTCGCCTTCCATCAACAGCGCGTGGAAGGCGGCCAGCGCGAGCGTCTTCGCCTTCGCGTTCGGGCCCGTGTCGGCGGCGGCCTTCTCCAGCAGCTCGGTGGGCGAGCCGGCGCGGTGGACACAGCCGACGAGGAGCAGCGTGACGACGAGCGGGGCGACGCGGAGGCAGCGCATGAGGAGCGGCTGACATAGCCCCGTCTCCCCCGCGTCCAAAGGAGAGAGGGGTGATACAGGCGCGCGCATGACGCCGTCGCAACCCGCCCCAGAGTCCCCGGGCCCGATGCTCCCCGTGTGGGTGATGATCTTCTCGGTGGCGGGCCTGTGTTTCCCGCCCCTCTTGCTGGTGACCGGCGCGCTGGGGCTCTACGGCTACCTGCGCGGGAAGAAGGACGCGGAGTGGGCGAAGCGCAAGCAGGTGACGCAGATGACGATGGCGGTGAGCGGCGCGGGCCTGCTCATCTTCGTCGGGCTCTTCCTGCCGAACTTCAAGAACGCGCAGCTGCGGATGAAGCAGCTCGAGTGCCGGGACACCCTCACCTCGCTCTACGCGGCGGAGGCGCGGCTGTACGAGAAGGAGAAGCGGTACACCTCGAAGGTCAGTGAGCTCGACTGGAAGCCGCCGCGCGGCCGGCACCTGATCCGGCTGGGCGAGGGACCGCTGGAGGAGGTCGGACAGGGCTTCGACGAGGCGAAGTTTCCGGCGATGTCTTCGAAGGCGGTGGACGAGGCGATTCCGAAGCTGGTGAGTGGAACGCTGGGAGTGCACGGGGAGTGTCCCGCGTGCTCAGTGACGATTCTCTGCGCGACGCAGCTCGACTCAGACGCGACGGCCGACGTGTGGACTGTCTCGACGATCGAGCGCACGGGAAGCCAGGGCGAGAAGATCGCCGGCGGCCTGCCATGGTGTGACGTGGATGACGTCGCCCTCTAATCTCCCTCTCCCCCGCGGGGGAGAGGGTCGGGGAGAGGGCTTACCCTCCGAGCATCTTCCGGCACCACTCCGCTGCCGCGGCCGCGCGACCGGGCACCGCCTTGGTCCCCCACACCACGTACAGCACGCGCGTGGTCGCCGGCGTGGTCTTGGTCCGCTGAGCGTCCTTCACCGCGTTCGCACAAGCCCCGTCCGCGTCGAACAAACACACCAACCCGGCGAGGTCGATGGTCTGCCCGCCCTGGTTGAACACGTAGCTGCTGCCCTCCGGCGCGATCCCAATTCGAAACGGAGCCTTCGCGAGGTCGAGATCCACCACGCTGATCGGCAGCCCGCTGTGCAGTGAGCACACGTTGCAGGCATCGACCGCGGCGTTGATGCTGCCCAGCGCGCCCTCCCCTACCGCCCTGATCAAATACTCACTCGCCGGCTTCCCGCGCCCGGTGGGCTTGTACCCGCCGTATCGCAGCAGCTCGCGCACCTGCCCCCGCACCGCGTCATCCGATCGGAACGGCGCCGGTGCATCGAGCTTGAGCAGCTCCATGATCGACTCCACCCGGCCGAGCTCGCCAAGGGGCTTGGGAAACGTGAATTCGAAAGACGACGCCTCGAGGAGCGGATGCGGATCGATGGAGATCATTTCTGCGCCGCAGGAAAACACTTCGCGAGGTCGCGTTGCACTTCGCTCGCGATCCGCGGCGGCAACGGCCCCGCTGGCTCCAGCTCGGTCCCGGTGATGACCTGCACGTCACTCGCGTTCGGATCGCCCGCCCAGATGCCCGGCTCGAAGTGGAGCGCCACCCACCACCCCGCCCCGCGCCGGGTGAGATCGACCCACGAGCCGCCATCGGCGACCGCCCCGCGTTCCCAGCCCAGCCGCTCGAGCGCGAGCAGCGTCATCACCGGCACCTCGTGGTGCGACAGCGCCCGCAGCCGCGGCCGCAGCTCGTTCGCCGGGTAGCACGCGCGATCGAGCTGCTCGAAGGGCTGTCGGTCCGGGAGCCACGGCCGCACGCGCTGGGCTTCCGCCTCGGTGAGCTCGAGCGGATGCACCGGCCGCACCGTCGTCGATTCGTCGAGCGGCAGCGCATCGCCCCGCGCCGGCGTGGTGGGCACGAACAACCCCACGCGCTGCTCGCCCTTGAACACGCCCCACAACACCTTCGCCGCGAGGGCGCGCAACAGCGGGTGCATGCCCCACGTCTCGGTGAAATGGAACGCGCCGAAGGCCGCCCCCTCGCACATCACGCGCTCGAGCCGCGCCACGGCGGGCTTGAGCGACTTCGCGGCGCGCTTCACCCCGTCGGGCACGGGCAGCTCGCGGTCGTCGCGGGTGAGCACGGGCTTGAGCCCCGCATCGAGCGAGAGGGTGGCGCCGTTGAGCGGACCCACGTCGGGTACCAGGCGGTCCTCCAGCTCTTCCGCGCTGAGGCCCAGCCGCGCCGCCGCCTCGTGGAAGGCGAGCTTCGCCCGCGCCCGCAGCGCGACCGTGCGAATGCGGGTGGAGAGCCGGTGCACCTCCGCCAGCGCGACGCGGGTGCCCATGCGCCCGAGCACGGCGACCGCGTCTTGCGCGCGCGCGGGAAAACCACCCTGTGCCCACTGCTGGCAGAGCGCGCCCACCACCGTCGCCCAGTCATCAGAAGGGAAATGCGCGAGCGCGTTGAGCGCCCACTTCTCCTTCGGCGGCGCGCCAGCCGCCAGCCACTGCCGGAAGAGCGCGCCGCACAGCGCCTCGAGCGACGCCGTGGAGAGCCCGGCGGTGAGGTGCAACAGCGCGCTGCTGTCCTCTGGGGGCGCGGCCTTGAACACCGCGAGCAGTTCCTCGAGCGCGTCATCGGAGAGCGCCTGCTGGCCAACGTGCGTGGTGACCAGCGGAAGGGACGCGACGCGAAGATACTCAGGCAGCGAGGGCTTGCGCGCCGGGAGCGGAGGGCTGGCGCTCAGTTGTCCTTCGACCCACGCGCGCTGCTCCGGGGTGAGCGCCTCGAGGGCCTTCTGGGCCTCGCGCTCGAGGGCCCGCAGCACGATCACCCCAGCGGCCCGCTCCTTCGGCGCGGCGGAGAAGCAGAGCCGAATGGCCGCCTGGTGCGCGCGCTCGGGGAAGCGGCGGGCGAACTCGCGCGAGGCGAGGCTCAGCTGTACGCGGCGCGAGTTCCACGCGAGCAGGAGCGCTTCGTCGAGCCCGCCGTCGTCGAGTTCCTGGGTGGCGGCGAGGAGCGCGGGCTCGCGACGGGCCCACGCGCGCAGCCGCGGCAGCACCGGAGGGCCGATGGCGAGCACGAACGAGACCTCCCAGGGGCGCACGTCGGTGCGCTCGCGCAGCGCGTTCCAGGCGAGCTGAACATCGGCAGGTACCGGCCGCGCCTTCCAGGTGCGCTCCCATTCCCCCGGGAGAATCGGCGGCGCGGGCGGCGGGGTGGTGGTGTCTTTCTTGCGCGGCTGCGTCACCCACGGCGAATTCCACGGGGCATCCCGCGGAATGGCGACGGGCCGCAGCTCGCGCTTCCAGCCCTCGAGGAAGGAGTGGCGGAGGATGAGCTCTTCCGGCTCGGCAGCCTCGACGAAGGACTCGGCCTGGGCGATCAGCTGCTCGGTGGGCGTCACCAGCGCGAGCGTGCCCAGCGCGTCGGGGGCGGTGATGTTGCCGAGGTGCGGCCTCACGTCGTGGGCGGCCTGCTTCACCGACTCGCGCTTGCGGCGCTGGGAGGCGAGCAGCTCGTCGCGAATGAGCGTGAGCGCTTCTTCCAGCTGCGCGTCGGGCAGCGACCTGAGCAGCTTCGGCGCGGGCGGCCAGGTGAGCGAGGCGGCGGCGACCGGCACGTCGCGCAGCGTGCCGAAGAGAATGAAGAGCGCGTCGGAGGCATCTTCGAGCGCGAGGCCGTGGCGGTGATCGTCTTCCGTCCACAGCCCGGCCTCGTCAGGGAAGAGGAAGGCGATGGCAGCGCGGAGCCGGAGATCTTCCTCAGGCACCAGCACCGAGCGCGCCTCGACCCTCGTCAACGGCGCGGCGTCGAGGGCGCGGCGCAGGGCGAGCCAGAGCGTGGGAGGCGGCAGCTGCGCCGCGGGCTTCGTGCGCGCACGATCGAGCACCCGCACCAACGCGCCCTGGCCGGTGGAAAAGCGCAGGGTGAGGCGCGCGGACTTCTGCGCGAGCTGGAGCGCGCGCACCGGATCGGCAGCCGCGAGGGACAAGAGCCACGGCGTGGTCTGCTCGGGCTTGCCCATCACCAGCGCGGCGGCCTGGGCGTCGAGGTCGAGCTGGGTCCACTCGCCGCTCTTCACCGCGCGCACGACCGCCTCACCCGCGCTCCGGAGGTCCGGGGGCGAGTCGTTCAGGCCGTGCTCGACGAAGTCCTGAAGCGTGAAGTGCACCCGGCGCACTCTGCCACCGCGAAAAGAAAGGCGACCGTTCCGGAACTGCGGAGCACCAGCGGAGTTTCAGCGATCCAGAAGGAGCGCCTGCACGCGCGTGCTCAGCTCGAGCCTCGCCAACTGCGCCGCCTCGCCACATAAGGTGCGGCGCGGCGCAGGGGATGGCGCTACCAGCAGGGGATGAACTCCCTGCTCGTCATCGCTCTCGTGGTTCTTGGGCAGGCGGAGGTGGCGCCCGAGCTCACGCCCGCGATCAACCCCGCGCCTGCGCCCGTCGCGACCGCCGCCCCACCGGCGACGCCCGGTCCCGCGGCTCCGGCAGTGCCGTCGCGCCTGTTCGACTCGCTCCTCGTCGACTTCGAGGTGGGCGCTGCCTACCTGTTCCAGAACGACGGCCGCTACGGGGCGAACGGCTCGGCCTACACCGCGGCAGAGGTCGGCCAGCAGCGCAACCTCGCGATCGCGCTTCGCCTGGCGATCGAAGCGCGCATCGCGCGGCACACCATCATCGCGACCTGGGCGCCGCTCGACCTCACGACGCGCGCCACGCTGACGCGCGACCTGACGTTCCAGACGACGACCTTCGCCGATCGAACCGTGGTCGATCACCGCTACCTCTTCGACGGTTACCGGCTCAGCTACCTGTTCGGCCTCGTGCAGGCGTCGCGATTCACCCTCGGCGTGGGCGCATCGATTCAGGTGCGCAACGCGGCGGTCGAGTTCCGTACGGTCGACGCCTCCCCCGCCGTCTTCGCCGTGGAGCGGGACATCGGGGTCGTCGGTGCGCTGAAGCTGCGCGCGCGGTTCGACGCCGGAGTTCTGTATGCCCAGGCCGACGTCGACTTCTTCAACACCTTCGGGATCGGGTTGGAGGGGGGCATTCACGACGTCGCGCTCACCCTGGGCGTTCCGGTCGTCCCCGGTCTCGACCTTCTGCTTCGGCTCAGGCTGGTTGGAGGCGGCGCCAACGTGCCCAAACGCGAC
>VFKJ01000347.1 GCA_009885595.1 Myxococcales bacterium
CTCGAGGGTGCCTACCCGCGGGGTGTTGCGGCCAGCCACCCCGTGCTGGCCCATCACCACCGGCCAACCTCCCGCGGGCTTCGGCCCCAGGGGCAGCGTGAGCACGAAGCGCAGCGGCACCACCGGCGCCAGCGAAGGGTCCGCCACCCAGTCGGCGCGCATCAGGGTGTTCTCGCGGAGATCCTTCGCGGCGAGCTCACCGATGATCACCGCGCCCACGTGGGTGGCGGGGCGACCGAACGCCTGCTTCTCCAGCCACGGGGTGAGGGTGCTCCACTCGGGATCCGTGGGGCGCCAGGTGCCCACCAGGCGGCGGCCGTTGTTCTCGTCAGCCACCACCCCCTGCGGCGGAATCGTCACCGCCGCGGGGTGGGCCTCGGCCCAGGCCGAAAGCGCGCGCACCGGCGTCACGAAGTCACCTGCGCGCTGCGGCAGCGCGAGCAGCACCTGCTCGACGTTGACGCCGAGCGCCGCGGCGATGGGCGCGAGCTCGGGCTTGCTCTCTCTCCACTGGGTCCCGCGGCCGAACGCCACCCCGCTGACCGTCTTGGGGCCCGCCAGCACCACCAGCAGTCCCTCGGCGCCGGGAGGCAGCGGCACGCTCGGACGCGCGGCGAGGAACTCAGGCGCACCTTCGGGCAGCTGCATTCCGCGGGCGGCGAGCACGTCGCGCGGGTGCTGCACGGCGACGCTGCGCTCGAGCACGCGCCACGAGGAGCCGTCCTTCACCAGGCGCGCGACGCTGCCCGCGAGGCTGTCGGGATCGAGCGGCTCACTCACCCGCAGCAACGTGCCGCCGAAGTTGCCCAGCGAGGTGATGCTGCGCGAGCCCTGCGCGCCGACCTTGTTGAAGTACGAGATCGCCTTGGCGGTCATCGCCTGGCGCGGGAGGAACGGCTGGAACCAGCGCGGGCGATAGGTGAGCGCGCCGTCGACCAGCAGCCGCTCGTCGGGGAACGGGTTCTCCAGGCTCTGCGCGTCGGCGGTCCAGAGGAAGTGCGGCGGCTCGGCGGGGGTGGGGACGGGACCGCAAGCGAGCGCGAAGAAGCACAGGAGGCAGCAGCGGCGGAGCATCACGCGCCGATGGTGCAGCACGAGCGGCGCTGACTCAATGAGGGAGGCGTGTGCGCGAAACCGGGGAGCGACAGCCCTCTCCTGAAAGTCTCGCCCCCACTCCGCCGGTGTCGATGACGCGCCCCACCGAGGTGGTCGGGCCTCCTCAGACCCACTGATCGGCGTCGGCCGCGAGCGCCATCTTCGCGGTGCGCGTCATCCTCTCGCTCGCCAGCTGCTGCACCCTCTTGTTCACCTCGGGGTTGATCAACACCCGGGTCCTGAAGTCGGACGCGAGCACGCACAACGCCACCACCGGCGTCTTCGCGGTGACGGTCGCCGAGACCGGCAGCCTGGTGAGCACGGAGATCTCCCCGAACGCGTCGCCCTCGACGAGCTCGGCATAGACCGTGGCGCCCTGGGCCACCGTGCACTGCCCGCGCAGCAACAGGAACACCGCTTCTCCCGCGGCGCCTTCCTGCAGCACCACCTCGCCCGCGGCGAAGGTGCACGGCTGGAAGGACTTCGTGAGCGCCGCGCGCTGTGGCTCGGTCAACAACTGCAGCAGCGGGTTGGCGCGCATCAGGTTCGCCAGCATGCGCTCGCGATAGAACTGCTCGAGCCCCGCGCGCACGCCGGGGTGCCTGGCGATCACCGGCGCCAGGCTCTGGCGGGGGAACTCGAGCACCACCACGTCGCTGTCGGCCTTCACGGTGGCCATGCGCGGCGCGCCCGAGAGCAGCGCCATCTCGCCGAAGAAGTCGCCTTCCTGCATGGTGGCCACCCGCTGGCTCTCCCGCCACACCGAGGCGGTGCCCTGCGCGAGCGCGAACATCGAGGTGCCCGGCTCGCCCTCGGTGACGATCGCCTGGCCCGCGCGAAGGGTCTTCGCGTCCATCGCGCCGTTGAGCACGGCCACGAACTCCTCGGTGCTCAGGGCGGAGAAGAGGGGGATCTGCGGCAACGCGTCGCGCGGGGGGAGCGGCGGCTCGGCCTCGGGCAAGAGCTCCTCGAGCGCGATCTCCTCGGGCGGCTGCTCGCTGGGCGGCAGCGACGACTGTGAGCCGAAGGCGCCGGGCTGCAGCTGGGCTTTCGCGCCGGGGAGCGGAGGAGGCACAGTCCCTCCCCCGGGCCGCTGCGCGTACAGCTCGGCGAGCAGCTGGGTGGCCGTCTGGTTCTTCGGATCGAGGGTGAGGATGACCCGGCTGAGCGCGGTCGCCTTGAAGAACTCACCCTGCTCGGCGTAGCGCTTGACCACCTCCACGTACTCCGCCACCGCCGCCGGCCCCTGGCCCTGGCGCGCGAGGATCTCCGCGATCTTCTGCCGCGCCGAGAGCTCTGCGGGCACCGCCTGCACGATGCGCCGGTATTCCTCGAGCGCCTCGGTCAGCTTCCCCTGGTTGAGCATCAGCGCTGCGCGGTCGAGTTGTCGGGCGAGGGCCTGGGACATGGGCCATTTCGTACCGCACCTGAGGCGCGATCAGCGCGACGAGTTTGGTGGCCCCCCTCTCAGACCCGCTTCTTCTCCAGCACCGCGGTGG
Organism: Myxococcales bacterium; assembly: GCA_009885595.1. Classification (GTDB taxonomy): domain Bacteria; phylum Myxococcota; class Myxococcia; order Myxococcales; family Myxococcaceae; genus Archangium_A. Next base: position 2,595 of record VFKJ01000347.1, read on the forward strand.
CGCCCAGCACGTCGGTGTACGCGAGCTGCCCTTCCGCGCCCTGGGTGAGCTCGGCGGCGTTGGCCTCGTCGGTGTCGAGGTGCATCTCGAGCTTGTACTTCGGGCTCACGCGCACCAGCACGTCGCCGAACACCAGCGGCCGCGGGCCTCCGACGATCGCCACCTCGACCTCGTCGCCATCGACCACTGCGTAGGCCGCGCCGTCTTCGGGCGTCATGTGGATGTGGCGCTTGGCGCAGATGAGGCCTTCCTGGAGGTGCACCGTGCCCTTCGGCCCCTCGAGGGTGATGGGCGCGCTGCCGGCCGTCTTGCCCGAGTCGCGAATGGGCGCGTCGACGCCGAGGACGAACTCGTCGGTGCGGCTCACCTCGACCTGCGGCGCCGAGCGCAGGGGGCCCAGCAGCCGCACCCCGTCGATGCGGTTGCGGGGGCCGATGACGTTCACCTTCTCTTCGCAGGCGAACTGGCCGGGCTGCGAGATGTCGCGCAGCCTGGTCGGCTTCGCGTCTGCGCCGAAGAGCAAGGCGAAGGTGGCGGCGTCGAGGTGCAGGTGCCGCGCGGAGATCGCCACCGGAATGGGCCGCGGGTTCTTCACCGCCGACTGATCAGCCACCAGCGCCGCGGTCTGCCGCGCGATGGAGAGCTCCTCGTCGGTCTTCACCACCAGCGCCGCCACCCGCGAGAGCTCGGCGGAGAGGGTCGCCACCGGCCGCTCGCGCGTCACCTTCGCGTCGGCGTTCGCGTCGTCGTCGAGGAGCAGCCCGAGGAAGTCGAGCCGCTGCAGGATGCGCTGGCGCATCGCCACCGCGTTCTCGCCGATGCCGCCGGTGAGCACGACGGCGTCGAGGCCGCCCATCGCCGCCGCGTACGCGCCGAGGTACTTGCGCACCCGGTGCGCGAAGACGGAGACCGCGAGGCGGCAGCGATCGTCTCCTTCGCTGGCGCGCTGCTCGATGTCGCGCAGGTCGTTCCCCACGCCGGAGAGCCCGGCGAGGCCCGAGCGGGTGTTCAACAGCGCATCGAGCGACTTCACGTCGAACTCGCCCGAGCGCAAGAGCGCCATCACCACGCCCGCATCGAGGTCGCCCGCGCGCGTGCCCATCACCAGCCCCTCGAGCGGGGTGAGGCCCATGCTCGTCTCGGTGGAGTGGCCCAGCTCGACAGCGCACGCCGACGCGCCGTTGCCCAGGTGCAGGGTGACCAACCTCAGCTCGTTGAGCGGCCGCTTGAGGTGCCTGGCCGCCAGCTGCGCGACGTACGCGTGCGAGGTGCCGTGAAAGCCGTAGCGGCGCAGCCCGTGCTTCTGCGCGACGTCTTGATCGATGGCGTAGGTGCGCGCGCGGCGCGGCATGCGGGCGTGGAAGGCGGTGTCGAACACGGCCACCTGCGGCACCCCGGGGAGCGCGGTTCGGCAGGCGCGAATGCCGGCGAGGTTGGCCGGGTTGTGCAGCGGGGCCAGCGGTACGCACGCTTCGATCTGCTTCTCCACCTCGTCGTCGATGCGCGCGGCGTCGATGAACTTCTCCCCGCCGTGCACCACCCGGTGCCCCACCGCGCCGACGGAGAACGGCCGCACCGCCTCGAGCACCTGGTGGAGCGCGTCGCCGTGCGTGAGGCCCGCCTGCCCGATGCGCTCGACCACGCCCTTGTGCAGCACCGCCGCGGTGACGGTGTCGATGACCTGGTACTTCACGCTCGAGCTGCCCGAGTTGATGACGAGGACGTTCATGGGCGCGCACTCTGCCAGATGTCTCCCTCTCCCCGCTCGGCGGGGAGGGTCGGGGTGAGGGTGATGAGCGAGA
>VFKJ01000671.1 GCA_009885595.1 Myxococcales bacterium
CCGCTACGCGCTCACTTCGGTTGCGACACGACCAACCACAGGTCGCCGCCGTCGTGTGCTCCCGCTGGAGCGGACAAGGTCTTCTCTTTGGCCAGCGAATACACGGTCTCGACCGAAGGGGTCTTCACCTTCACGGTGGCGACGTTGTCCTTGAGGCCCTGGAGGGTGAGCTCGGCCTGCTTCTGATTGGGCAGCGCGATCGTCTGCAGCGTGTTCTGCACCAGCTGCAGCTTCTTCGAGTCGAGCTTCTTGAGCGTGAGGTACTTCACCTTGGGTGCCAGCGAGTCGCGCAGCTTCGCGTAGGCGGGCTCGACGGTGCCGGGCGCAGTGGAGGCGAAGAGGATCTCCGCCTGCACGGTGACCGAGGGCGCTTCCGCGAGCGCGGCGAAGGAGAACATCACCACCGCGCTCACCAAAGCCTTGGTCACAGGTCCCCCTGCTTGCCGGAAGGATCCTCTTGCAGGGTCTCCTCGTTGTGCTCGCCGTCCTTCTTCTTCTTGCCGGCGTCGGGCGTCGTCTCGGTCACCCAGATGATGGCGTCGCCGTTGTCGGTCTCCATCACCACCGGCTTGAAGGTGCTCTCGTCGCTCGCCGAGACCATCTGCACGCGCACCTTGTTGGCGCCGTAGCCGTCGGGGGTGGCGAACTTCATCGTCACCGGGACCGCGACCAGCACCGCCAGCGCGGCGGCCGCGAAGCCCACCAGCAGCGGACCGCGCTGGTAGGTGTACATCTCGGACAGCGAGATCTTGACCCGCTCGAACAGGGGCAGCTTCTCGGGCGTCACCTTCGCCATCACGTCGTCGGCAAAGGCCTTCCAGTCCATCGAGTCGGCCTGCATCTCGAGCGCGTGACGCATCAGCCCGTCGGCGGCGCGGAAGTCGGCGACCTGGCCGGTGGACTCCTTGCTGTTGGCGAGGTGCTGCTCGACCAGCTGGCGCTCTTCGGGCGTCAGCTCGCCGTCGACGTACGGCGACAACAGGGGGAGGAACTTCTCACGCGCTGGATTCTTCATGGGGCACCTGAGGCTTCGTGACGGGAGCCAACTGCCGATATTCCGTACGATTTCATTCCGAGCCCACGCCTTGCTTCGACTCGTCCAACTCGAGGTATTCGCTCAAGATTTTCTGCATTTTGAGGCGAGCGTGGAACAGCCGGGACATCACGGTCCCCTTGGGGATGTTCAGGGTGCGCGACAGATCTTCGTAGCTCATGCCCTCGACCTCGCGGAGCAGGAGGATCTGCCGGTGGGCCTCGGGGATCTGGTGGATGGCCTCGGTGATGCGCTGGGCGAGCTCGGCGCGCAACGCCGACTTCTGGGGGTTGGTGCCCAGGCGGGAGCCGAGCGCGCCGATGTTCGCCTCGGCCACGTCCATCTTCACCGACTCGTCGAACTCGACCGTCTCTTTGCTCGCCGCCGAGCCCTTCTTGCGGATGACGTCGATGCAGATGTTGACGGTGATGCGGTACAGCCAGGTGTAGAAGCTCGCGTCGCCCTTGAAGTGGTCGAGGTAGCGGTAGACCTTGATGAAGGCCTCCTGCGCCACGTCGCGCGCTTCCTCTTTGTCCTTCAGCATGCCGAGCGCGACCGAGAACACCTTGCGCTGGTAGCGCTCGACGAGGAGCTTGAACGCGCGCTGGTCGCCCGTGCGTACGCGCTCGACGAGCGTGAGATCATCCGTTGCCAAAGCGCGGCGACCGTACCACGCCACCCAGCCGGCCCGAGCGGATTCAACGGCTCGCCGCGCGGTGAACCTCGACTCGTGGAGAGGCTGCGAATAGTGAAGGTGCATGCGCTCGACTCTGACGCTCACTGCGGTGCTGTTATTCGGCTGCCAGACATCGCCTTCAGTTCAGAAGGAGCAGCAGCCCCTCGCGCCAGGAGAAGTGGTGCTCTCGTTGCAGCGCACGCCCTGCTACGGGGCCTGCCCCGTCTACCTCGTCGAAGTGCTGGGCGATGGGACGCTGCGTTTCAAAGGCGAGCGGCACGTGAAGGTCACCGAGCCCGTCGAGGTCCGGCTCGACCAGGCCACCCTGCAGAAGCTCTTCGCGCGGGTGGAGAGCTCGCCGTTCGCCGGCTGGCCTCACTTCACGAAGGAGAGCTCGAGCGACGCGCCCACCGTGGTGCTCACGTTCAAGGGCCACACCGTGCGCCACTACCGCGGTGATCTCGACGCCCCCGAGGAGCTCACCAGGCTCGAGGACGACGTCGACACCATCCTCGGCACCGGGCGCTGGACGAAGGGCGAAGGGACCGAGACGAAGTGAAGTCGTTCCCCAACGAGTTCGAGGCGCTCTTGACGAAGACCGGCAAGCGCGTGCTCGCCGGCAGGCACCCCACGCTGTCCGGCGCGCTCGCGAAGGGCCAGTCGCGCTTCGTGGGAGCGGATGATCTCCTCGACCCGATGAAGTCGCGCGCGGTGGCCGGGCTGCTCCAGGCGGCGCTGGGCGATCGCATGATGAAGATGGAGCAGGCGATTCCACGCGGCGCCACCTGGAACATGAAGGCCGCGTACCAGGAGAAGCTGCCTAAGACCGTGCTGGTGCACACCGCGATGCTCGACGAGAAGAAGTCGCCCGCGCGCGCGCGCGCCGAGGAGATCGGCCTCATCGCGATGCTGCAGTCGAAGAGCTTTCACGCGTTCGCCGAGGCGCTGTCGGGCTACCCGCTGCGGCGACAGTGGGGGCTGCAGACGCTCTGCTATCGACCGCACGATTACTCGGGGCCGCACAACGATCATCACCCCGACGAGCCGTATGGCTGCGATGGGTACACGGATCTCCACCTCACGTTCTGCACCAGCGGCGTGGCGCACCAGTGGCTGGTGTACGAGCGCGACAGCCACCTGCAGGACATCCGTTCGATCGCGACGGTCGGCGGGGTCACCTGCTACCGGCTGCCGTTCTGGCACTACACGACGCCGATGGTGGCGAAGCGGGGGCGTGAGGCAGAGGCGCGCCGCTGGGTGCTGCTGGGCACGTTCCTCGATCGCTGGAGCTGAGCTTCAGCGCGGCGCGAGGTTGAGGATCGCCGAGAGCAGCCCGGCGTGGCCGTCGGCGATGGTCTTCGCGAGCGCGGCGAAGCCGGCGTTCGTGTCGGTCCGGAGCTGAGCCAGTTCGGTGCTCAGCCG
>VFKJ01000821.1 GCA_009885595.1 Myxococcales bacterium
CACCATGGACTCGAAGATGTCGCTCTTCGGGTTCCAGGTGTTCGACCTCGCCGGTGGTGGCCGCGAGGCCCAGTCGGCCGGCGCCTGGTCGGTCACCCTGAACCTGACGCCCAACCTCGACAACATCGCCCAGGCCATCAAGCGGCGGCGCGGCGGCCCGGTGAAGACCGACGCCAAGCCCATCAAGACGGCGCCCAAGGGCGGCTTCGAGCGCGACGGGCTGGCGATGGTGCTCTCGAAGTCCATCCCCTTCACGCTGGGGCCCTTCCCCTTCGAGATGGAGCTGAGCATGTCGGTCGGCTTCGGCTTCGGGGCGTCGGTCACGCTCGCCGGCGACCGGCAGAGCACCTCGAGCATGTTCATGCCGAAGTACCCATGCCTCAAGACGGGCACTGGGCGCTGCCTGCTCGCGTACGACGACGTGAAGAGCTTCGAAGACGCCTCGGCCGAGTGCCAATACAAGGGCGGCCGCCTCGCGGAGGTCCGCACCGCGGCCGACCTCACCGCCCTGCAGGGCGCGATCGCCTCGCTCGGCGGCGCGGCCGAGGTGTTCTGGCTCGGCGGCCAGCTCGCCTACCAGTACGCCGACCCCCGCTGCGACGTGACCCGCGACGCCCGCTGCCCCGGCCTCTCGCGCACCCGGTACACCTGGCTCACCGGCAACGTGCCCTTCGCCAACCAGCGGCGCACCGAGCCGGCGTTGATCGACCCCGGCGCGCTGCTGGCCAACCACGGCCTGGGCAGCAACCTGGGCAACCTCGTCAGCAAGGTGCCGAACGAGGCCGGCGTGCTGCTCAAGAAGGACACCGGGCGCCTGGTGACGGACACGGCCAACCAGGTGCACCGCTTCGCCTGCGAGTTCGATCCAGCCAGCTCGTACGTGGAGAGCTCGCTGGGCGTGGAGGTGAAGGCCGAGTTCACCTACGGCATCGGCGCTGCGATCTGCACGCCCAGCGCTGACATCGGCTTCTGCCTGGGCATCAGCCTCAACTTCATCAACGCCAGCATCGCGATCGGCGCGAAGCACACCACCATCGCCGTCTTCAACAACAGCAACGTCAAGGTGAGCCTGCTGGGCATGGGTGAGGTGACGGGCACGTGGGGGGTGTCGCTGCTGTCCGGCGCGCTCGCCGCCGAGCTGAAGCTGCTGTTCTGGAGCACCTCGTGGGAGATCGCCTCGTACAAGGGCCTCATCTCTCTCGAAGGCGAGCTCTTCCCCACCATCGAGACCCCCTACCGGAAGGTGACGTTCCCATGAGCATGCGGACCCTCGGCCTCGGCGCGGCGCTGACCGCCCTCGCCTGCGCGATTCTCTGGTGGAGCGCGACCAGCGACGCCCCGGCCACCACGCCTGCCCCTCAGACCTCCGCTCCGCTCGCAGTCGCGGGAGTGCCGGACGACGCCACCTTCTGCCGCTTCGCGCGGGGCGAGACGCACCGCTTCGCCTACAGCTCGACCACCCACTCGGAGGTGAGGCCGGTGCTGCCGGGCGTGCGACCCGACGACACCCCGCCGCAGCTCTCCAGCACCGAGCTGACGGGCGCGCTCTCGCTCGAGGTGCTCGAGGTGACGGCCGCCGACGCCGTGCTGCTCGCGCGGCTCTCGGGCATCAACGCCCAGGCCCGGCAGTTGCTCGGTGACGCAGTGGAGGCGCCGTTCCTCGTCGCGGTCGACGCGCGCTGCGAGGTGACGCGGGTGGCCCGCCACAAAGACACCCCCAGGCCTGTCGCCACGGCCCACGGCGTCGTCGCGAACGAGCTCGCCTTCTCGGTGCCGACGGGTGACGCGCCGGAAGAGCGCCGCTTCACCACCGCCCTGGGCGTGCAGCGCGCGCTGGTGCTGGCGGGGAACGAGCCTGGCCAGTACCTGCGCAAGGCGCTCGCCTACGCGTCGCGCTGGAACCCGAAGCTCTTAGAGGTGGACGTCACCGATGGTGAGGTCGACGCGCGCCGCGGCAGCTCACGGTGGTTCGATTCGCTGCGCGGCCTCGAGCAGGTGTCCGGCGGCGCCGTGCAGTTCTCGAAGAGCGAGTGGTCGCTGCAGCGCCAGCCGCCCGAGGCCGCGGCGCTGGCGAAGGCCTCGCGCACGCTCACCGACTACGTCTGGGAGAACCCCTTCGCTGCCGACGCGCGCGAGGAGCAGGTGACGCAGCAGGGCGACTCGCAGGACCACCAGCGCCGCGTCGCCGCCATGCGCGAGGTCGCGTACCCGATGGCCCTCGAGCGCTTCAACCTGCTGCTGCAGGCGGGCGCCAACATCAACGACCAGTGGAGGGACATGGCGGCCTTCCTCGACGCGCACCCGCAGCAGGTGCCGGCCTTCGTCGAGCACATCACCGCGCCCGACTTCCCCGCCGGGTACAAGGCGCCCGCGTTCCTCGCGCTGGGCCAGGCGCGCACGCCGGCCGCCCGCGACGCGCTGCTGGGCCTCTACCGCGAGCGCGACCAGCAGCCCGCCGACCGCATGCGCAGCAGCCTCGCGCTCGCCCTGCGCGCCGACGTGGGCGCGCCGCTGGCCAAGGAGCTCAAGGCCGAGGCCCTGCGCCCCGCGCAGAGCCCTGAGGAGGCCGGCGTCTCCCGCCAGGCCGTGCTGCACCTGGGCGTGCTGGCCGGCGCGCGGCCCGGTGAGCAGGAGATTACGGAGGAGGCGACGGCCCTGGTGCAGCAGCTCGCGAGCACCGCGCGCACGCCCGAGGACTGGTCGGTGGTGTTTGGCCTGGTGGGCAACCTGGCCGAGGGCACGCTGCTCTCCCAGGTGGAACGGTGGACCCACCTTCAGGACCCGGAGATCCGCCAGCACGTGCCGCGCGCGCTTCGCCGCTACAAGGTGGACCGCGCGCAGCCCATCTTCGTGGAGTGGCTGGGGCGCGAGCAGAGCCCCGCGGTGAAGCGAGAGCTCTTCAACGTGATTCATCACATGTACGTCGACGCGAACCGCCCGGTGGGCGACGCGCTGAGGGGCGAGGCGCTGCGGCACCTGCGCGAGCAGCCGCAGGTGCTGACCCGCCAGTCGCTCCTCCACATCCTCGCGCCGTACGTGGGGACCCACGCGGAGGTGCGCGAGGCCTTCAAGCGCCAGCTCGTGGTCGAGCTCGAGGAGCGCTCCGGGCTGTACTCGCTGGTGGCCGAGTACCTGCCGGCGGCGTCGATCTACCAGGCGCTGTCGACGGTGCCTGGGCTGCGCGCGCAGTTCGGCGGGAGCTTGCGGCCTGAGCTGCCCTCCACCCCGGCGCCCGAGGAGGTGCCGATCGGCGAGCTGCCGCTGCCTGCTGCCGACCAGCACCCGCAGGCCAACCTGGGGAGCGCCCCATGAAGCTCGCCCCCCTGCTGCTCTCAGCGCTGCTGCTCGGCTGCCCCGCGCCCACACCGCCCGAGGAAGAGGACGCCGGCGAGGAGCTCTTCGACGGAGAGACCACCGGCAGCGGCATTCCCGTGTTCGACCCCGACGCCATCGACGCGGGGGAGCCCGTCATCGACGAGGGCGAGGTGACGGTGGACACGCG
>VFKJ01000550.1 GCA_009885595.1 Myxococcales bacterium
CGCTGCCCACGCGACACGGCCTGTCCGCCGGCGAGATCGCGAAGCTGCTCAACGAGCAGGAGAAGATCGGCGTCGAGCTGCACGTGACGCCGGTCGAGGGGCTGACGCGCGCGATGCGCTGGGGCGAGCTCGGCCGCGCCTTCATTCCCCCGTCGCCCAACATGCCCACCCCCGACACGGCGCTGGTCTACCCGGGCATGTGCCTGGGGGAAGGGACCAACGTGTCAGAGGGGCGGGGCACCTGCCGGCCCTTCGAGCAGTTCGGCGCCCCGTACCTGAAGTCCTACGAGGTCGCCGCGCGGCTGCAGGCGCGGAAGCTGCCCGGCGTCACCTTCCGCCCCTGTGCCTTCACGCCCACCTTCGACAAGTGGAAGGGCCAGTCCTGCGAGGGCGCCTTCATTCACGTCACCGATCCAGAGGCGTTCCTGCCCCTTCGCACGGGCGTGGCGATCTTCCAGGCCTGTTACGAGCTGGGTGGAAAGGACTTCGCCTGGCGGGACGACGCCTACGAGTTCGTCGAAGACGTCCCTGCCTTCGATCTGCTCTGTGGCACGGACCAGGTCAGGGCCGGCATCGAGGCCGGCCGCCCCCTGGACTCGCTCTTCGAGGGGTTCGAAGCCCAGTTGCACTCTTTTGACCCGCTGCGCCGACGATATGCTCTCTATCCTTGAGCATGGTGGCGATCGGCGTCTTCTCCGACAGCGATGGTGACCTGACCGCGTTCGACGCGGCGCTGAAGCTGCTTGCCGCGAAGGGCGCGCGCCGGTTCCTCTTCGCGGGCGGAAAGTTCGCCGACCTCGACGAGTGGGTGAAGTGGAAGCGCGAAGAGGTGAAGGCGCAGTCGGACTACAGCGGCGAAGACTTCCTCGAGGACGTTCGGAACTACCTCATCGGCCTCAGCCAGGTCGACAGGCCCGCCGCCTTCGGCACGGCGCACGAGCAGGTGCGCGCGATCGAAGAGCTCACGCGCATGAAGGACAAGATCCTGCGCGCGCCGGAGAAGGGCTCGCTCGCCTACCAGGACAGCGCCGTGCCCCGGAAGGTGCTCGAGATGCTCGGCGACGGGCTGTGCTGCCTGGTGCACGACAAGAACGATCTCGACAAGGAAGACATGATGAACGCGCCGGTGCTGGTGCACGGGAAGGACGCAGAGCCCAAGGTGGTGAAGGTAGGGCCGCGCACGTTCATCACCCCGGGGCGCGTCACCGGCAGCAAGCCCACCGTGGGCCTGCTCGAGATGGTGGACCGGCAGCTCGTCTTCTCCGCCTTCACGCTCGATGGCGAGACGGTGATCGACAAGATGCCGATTCAACTCTCCGCCGGCAAAACGAAGATCTCGGTGAAGTGATGTCTTACGAGATTGCCCTGCTCGGAGGGTCCTTCAATCCACCGCACGTCGGCCACCTGATGGCGGCGCTCTACCTTCGCGCGACGCTCGGCTGCGACGAGGTGTGGCTGTTGCCGAGCCTCAATCACCCCTTCGGCAAGCCTCTTGCGCCCTTCGAAGACCGGGTGGCGATGTGCGAGGCGATGGGGCTCGACGTGGGGCCGTGGTTCAAGGTGAGCCGCGCGGAGGCCGAGGTCGGCGGGGAAGGGCGCACCATCGAGCTTCTGGAGTGGCTGCTGCCGAAGCACCCGGGCGTGAAGTTCCGCTGGGTGATCGGCTCCGACATCCTCGATGACCTGCCGAAGTGGAAGTCGTGGGATCGCATCGAGCAGTTGGTCGAGGTGACCGTGATTCACCGGGCGGGCTACCCGTCGGACCGCGCGCTCGGCCCCCCCATGGTCGAGGTCTCTTCCACCGAGATCCGCAAGCGGCTCGAGGCCGGGGAAGCGCCCGCTGACCTGGTGCCGCGCCGTGCGCTTCAGGTGGCGCGGGAACGCGGCCTTTACGGGCTGCGCTGACGGCTTGCTTCTGCTAGGCGCGAGGCCGTGAACCGCCGCAAGATCCGCGTCGTGGGAGCGATGCTCGAGAAAGAGCCCGGCCGCTTCCTGATCACCCAGCGCTCGAAGGACGCCTCGCTGCCCCTGCTGTGGGAGTTCCCCGGGGGGCGGGTTCACGAGGGCGAGCGCGACTCAGAGGCGCTGCACCGCGAGCTGGAAGAGCGGCTCGGCCTCGACGTGATCGTCGATGAAGAGGCGATGCTGACGCAGCACGAGTACGACACCTACTCGGTCGAGTTCCGCGTCTTTCACTGCCGCCTGGCCAACCCCGATCAGGAGGTCAGCCACCGGGTGGTCAACGATCACCGCTGGGCGGCCCTCGACGAGATGGGCGAGTTCCAGTTTCCCCCCGCCGACGCCCGGACGTTGGCCAAGCTCCTCGACCTGGACTCGTGACGATGCATCAATTCCCCAAAGACATCGGGTGGATCGAAGTCATCTGCGGCTCGATGTTCTCCGGCAAGACCGAGGAGCTGATTCGCCGGCTCAAGCGGGCGCTCTACGGCAAGCAGAAGATCCAGGTCTTCAAGCCGCAGATCGACACCCGCTACGACGAGCTCGCGGTGGTCAGCCACTCGCAGCTGAAGATCGTCGCCACCCCGGTGACGCGCGCCGATCAGATCCTGCAGGTGCTCAAGCCCGACACCGAGGTGGTGGGCATCGACGAGGTGCAGTTCCTGGGCATGGAGGTGATCGGGGTGGTCGAGGCGCTCGCCGCCAAGGGAATTCGCGTGGTGTGCGCGGGCCTCGATCAGGACTACCAGGGCAAGCCCTTCGAGCCGATGCCGCAGCTGCTGGCGATCGCCGAGTACATCACCAAGGAGCTCGCCATCTGCGTGGTGTGCGGCAACCCGGCCAATCGCAGCCAGCGCCTGTCTGATTCCTCCGAGCGCGTGGTGGTGGGCGCGGCCGGGGCCTACGAGGCGCGCTGCCGCAAGTGCCACGTCCCTTCACCTGTCGAGGCGACGCCTCCGCAGAACCTCGAGCTGTTCAGCAGGTAAATCAAAATGCGCGACTCCCTCTACGAGAACGTCCCCTACGCCCTGTCGGAGCTGAAGCACTTCTACGGCCCCAACGTGCACCTGGTCGGAAACCCCTACCTGCTCTCGCTGCTCGCGCAGCTCTGCGCCAAGGACACCCAGCAGCCCGCGGTGAACACCCTGGTGCGCACGCTGTACACGGACCTCATCACCATGGTGGTGAACCACGACTTCCCCAGGCGGCAGGCGACCATCCCCTCGCGGATGATCCAGTACACGCCGCGCGGCATCTACCAGGGCGAGATCCTCGACGAAGAGGTGCGCGCCATCTCGGTGAACATCGCGCGCGCCGGCACGCTGCCCAGCCAGGTCACCTACGATCTGCTCAACACCATCTTGACCCCGCGGCTGGTGCGGCAGGACCACATCATCATGAGCCGCGAGCTCGACGCGGCGGAGCACGTGGTGGGCAGCAGCATCGGCGGCTCGAAGATCGGCGGCGACGTCGACAACGCGATGCTGATCTTCCCGGACCCCATGGGCGCCACGGGGGGATCGCTGTCGACGGCGATCAACATGTACAAGAAGAAGGTCGCCGGGAAGATCCGCAAGGTGATCTGCGTGAACCTGATCGTCACGCCGGAGTTCATCAAGCGGCTCACCACCGATCACCCCGACGCGATCCTCTACGCGCTGCGGCTCGATCGCGGGCTCTCCCCGCCCGAAGTGCTCACGACCGCGCCGGGCGAGCTGTGGGAGAAGGAGCGGGGGCTCGACGATCGGCAGTACATCGTCCCGGGCGGCGGCGGGATGGGCGAAGTGATGAACAACGCGTACGTCTGACCTCAAGAAAGAAGCTGCGATGGCTTTCCACGACACCCTCGTCGAAGTGATGTTGCCCGCCGAGAAGATCCAGGCGCGGGTGGCCGAGCTCGGCGCCCAGATCACCAGGGACTACCAGGGCAAGGAGCTGACCCTCATCGGCATCATGAAGGGGTCGATCTTCTTCCTCACCGACCTGGCGCGGCACGTGGACCTGCCGATCACCCTCGAGCTGATGGGGGTGTCGAGCTACCAGGGCGGCACGGAGACCACCGGCGAAGTGCGCATCACGAACGATCTCGCCAAGCCCATGCACGGGCGGCACGTGATCATCGTGGAAGACATCATCGACACGGGGCTCACCATGCAGTTCCTGCTGGAGAACCTGGGCGCGCGGCACCCGGCGTCGATAAAGGTCGCCACCCTGCTCGAGAAGCCCTCGCGCGCGAAGGTGAAGATCCCGATCGACTACAAGGGGTTCGTGATCGAGGACCGCTTCGTCGTGGGGTACGGGCTCGATTACGGCGAGAAGTACCGGAACCTGCCGTTCGTCGGCGTGATGCGGACCGACTGAATCGTTCTCCCTCTCCCTGCGCAGCGGGGAGAGGGGCAGAGTCGTGAGATAAGCCCCTCACCCGGCGCTGCGCGCCGACCTCTCCCCGCTAACGCAAGGAGAGGTTCCTCACCCTGCGTCAGGC
>VFKJ01001099.1 GCA_009885595.1 Myxococcales bacterium
CCACATCCTGTGGAACGGTCCCATTGTCAGGCGGCTCTCACACCACAGGAAACTGCGGTGGCGTCAACGGATGCGGTGGCAGCACTCCCACCCTTGTCTGCGATGCCCAAGACAAATGCAGCGGGACCGCCGCCACCTGCACCAACTGCACCTGTCAGTGCGATCCCTGACCTCTATTCCTGGCGAGAGCGGACGAACTTCTGATCTGCCGTACTTGGCGAGACAGAGGAGCCAGGTCATCTGGCGGCTTCGCGCACCCGCGGTGAGGGATCGCGCTCGCGGACGATCTCGAGGATCAGCGGAAGTTCCTTGGGCGGTTTCTGCCTGAGCGCGCCCAGGGAAGCGATGCGGCGCTGCTCCCCTTCCGCCAGGCGCTCGGTCACCGCCGCGTCTCCGCAGCGGCGCGCGCCGGCATCGGCCGCCAGCAGCTGCAGCTCGGCGTCCCGCAGCTTCGCCTCGGCCAGCCGGCGCGCCTCGCGCGCACGCATCAGGAAAGTGGCGAGGTCGTCGGGGAAGTCGGTCTTCTCCTTCGAGGCGCCCTCGATGATGCCCTCGGCGAAGCGGGCCATCTCCACCGCGCCGCACAGCTCTCGGCTCGCGGCGAGCGCGGACAAGGGCCCGGGCTCCACCGCGGCCTCTGCCACGCCCCTGGCCCAGGCAGAGAGCTGCCTGGCCACCACCGCCGACGAGAAGAACTGCCGCCGTTCCCGGCGGATGTCCGACCAGCGCCGCAGCACGATCGGATCAGGGTTCGCCGCGTCCCACATGCGCTGGTACTCGGTCGACGCGCGCTCGAGCTGACCGGTCAGATCGAGCAGCACCGCCAGGGTGAGCACGAGCTGCGCGTCGCTCGCCTGCCCCTGCAGCGCCTCCACCCGGGTGGCCACCTCGTACTCGGCCACCGGCCGCGGCAACGAGCGCAGCACCCGGCCCAGGCTCTCGAACGCGCGCTGGCGAACCAACGGCGCCCGCGCGCTGCGGATCTGCTCGAGCAACGGATCGATCGCCAGCACGCTCACCTGCGCCCCCGCCTCCTCCGCCGCCTGCCAACGCTCCAGGGCGTCGCGCGCGGCGAACGACTTGAACAGATCATCCAACGAGCGCAGCGACTGCCCCGCGAAGGCCTGCGCCACCCGCTCGTCTCTGGACCTCTGCAGCGCCGCCACCCGCTCGGCCCGGCTCAACCGCGCGCTCAGGTCGGGAAGCTCCTTCGCCAGCGGGGCCTTGCCCGCCACCAGCCGCGCCTGCGCCAGCGCGCCCGACACCAGCAGCCCGTCGAGCTGCACCGACAGCAGCTGCTTCTTCGCGTCGTCGCGGTGGCGCCCGGCGGGGAACTCGCGCAGGTACGCGTAGAGCGCCTGCGCCGTGCGCGCGTCGGCAAAGGCCGCGTCGTCGATCTTGGTGTTCGCCTGCTCGACCCGCGGATCCTCGGGGTGCTTCTTCACCAGCGTCTCCAGCGCCTTCGGATCCTCCGAGGTCACCAGCTCCGCCAGCTCGAGCTGGCTCAGCCGCGCCTCCACCTCTTCGCGATGGGCGCCGTCCGGGTGATCGCGCAGGAACTGCCGCAGCGCGTGGGCGGTCTTCCGCTCCATCGCCGCGTTGAAGCGCACCGACTCGAGCAGCTTGCGCACCATCGGCGCCTTCTCAGCCTCGGGGTATTCCTCGAGGAAGCGCTTGTAGGCGACCACCGTGTGCGCCTTCTGCACCTCGGCGAACGCGAGCTCCTCGAGGCGCTGCTGCGCGGCGTCGACGCCCTCGTCCTTGGGGTTGTCGGCGATGAAGCGCCGCCAGCCATCGAGGGTGTCGAGACGCGTGGCTGTCTGGAAGGCGCTGTCACGACAACCGGCCAGCACCAGCAACAGCCCGAACACGAGGGAGGAACGCACGGGCGCGCTCTTACCAGACCGACCGATATTTGACGCCGCCCGGCCGTGGGCGAGGCTGTGGCCGTGCGCTCCCTCTGGCTCAGCGCGGGCCTGCTCCTCCTCGCCACCGGCTGCGCCACCGGCGCGCCCATCGGCGGCCGCCAGTTCTACGTGGAGCGCTACGAGCCCTTCGCCCCGGCTGCTTCCACCCGGGAGATCCCCGCGCCGCAGCAGGACAGCGCCCCCACCCCGCTGGTGATCGCCCCGGGCGCGCGCGACACCGCGGTGGGCACCGCGCAGGCGCTCCTGGGCAAGAGCCGGGTGGTGGTGGCCGGCAAGACCTGGGGTGACGACTGCACCAGCTTCGTGCGCGCGCTCTACGAGCCGCTGGGGGTCAGCCTGCTCAGCGAGGCCCAGCCCGGCGACAACGGCGTCACCGCGATGTGGCGCTTTGCGTCGCGCCACGGGCGCATCTTCCAGGGCGGGCGGCCGCTCCCCGGCGACCTGGTCTTCTTCAAGGAGACCTCCGATCGCAACCGCGATGGCCAGGAAAACGACGGGCTCACGCACATCGGCCTGGTGGAAGACGTCGAGGCCGACGGCACCGTGCTGGTGATTCACCGGGTGGCGCGCGGCGTGGTGCGGTACCGCATGAACCTGTCCACCCCGACGCAGCTGCGCACCGCCGGGGGCAAGCGCCTCAACGACTGGCTGCGCACCGAGGCGCCGGGCTCGAAGCCGAGGCTGACCGCGGAGCTCTTCGCGGGCTTCGCCACCCTGCTGCCGGTGGAGTCGCAGCTGGCGAAGCGCTGATTCATCGGACAGCGTTCCCTCTCCCTGCGCAGCGGGGAGAGGGTCAGGCTGAGGGGCCGATCCGCGCCACCTTCAGGACATGGAGACGGTCAGGGCGTGGCGATCGAGGCCAGCAGCTCACGCGCGATCTCGTGGCGCGAGTTCATGGTGGCGACCTGCTCGAGCTCTTCCTTCGCCCCCTGAGCATCGCCCTTGCGCAGCTGCAGCCGCGCCAACAGCACGTACGGCCGCAGGAAGGTGCTGTTGGATGCGCGGCTCTTCAGCGCCACCAGCTGCGCGATGGCCTCGTCGACCGAGGAGCCGCCGTTGAGCGCGTATTCCGGCTCGATCAGGTCGACCCAGTCGTCGCGGGTGCTGGTGCGCTGGCGAAACGCCACCGCGCGAGTGAGCGCCTCACCATCGCCCAGCACGCCGCGCGCGAACCCGTCGGCCCGCAGCATCGCCAGGGACGCCGGAGTGCCAGCCTCCACCCCGGGCATCAGCGCGTGCAGCCTTTCGGCCGCTCGATCGAGCTTCGCCTTGAGCTCCTGCGCGCTCGCCTGCCCAGCGCTCGTCTTGCCTTCGAGCTCCGCGAGGCGCGCCTCGGGCGCGTCGTTCGCCCTGGCCGAGCGGAGGAGCGCGGTGACGCGGGTGACCTCACCCTGCACGTCGTCGTACCGGACGGCGGAGGCGATCACGAAGGCAGCGTGGGTCTCCGGCAGGCTGGGGTGCTTGTCGAGCACGGCGGTCAGCTGCGCGATCGCTTTCTCCTGCGAGGCCTGGTCGTCGAAGCGCAGCAACGCCAGCGCCTGCTCGGTGGCCTGAATCGCCTCGACCGGCGCCGCGTTGCCCAGCACCTTGCCCAGCAACTGGCGGCCGAAGAGCCGGTAGACGAGCACGCCCGCCAGCGCGATGGCCACGATGAGCAGGATGACCACGATGGCCCGCCCTGCCCCGCCGCCCCGGGCGGCGCGCATGGCCGCGGCGTCTTCCTGCTGCTGCTGCCTGCTGGGGATGGGCGCGGCGCGGAGATCTTGCGGAGAGCCCATCGGTTCGGGAGGAAGCTCGAGCGCCAGCGGGGCCATCGCGCGCTGCTCGCCCAGCGCCGGCAGGTTCGGCAGCGTGGTGGCGACCGGGCCGTCCACGCGGGACGCCGGCTCGTCGAGCGTCCCCATCGCGTCGGGGTCGTGCAGGAGCGAGACGCCCGGCGGATCGAAGGAGACCCCGTCGGGCGGCAGGGTGCTGTTGAGATCGGTGCCCCCCGAACGGCTGGCGCGATCGATGGTGGGCATCGCCCCGGGAGGCAGCGTGGTGTCACCCACGAACACCGGTCGATCGCCCTCGTCGAGGGGCTCGGCCATCGGCGCGGTGCGCTCCTGGGCGGTCGACATCGCGAACAGCTGGGTGCGGTTGTGCCGATCCTGCACGGGGTTCTGCCCCGCGGGCGGCGTGACCGCGAGCCCGGCGTCGCTCATGGCGAAGCGCTGGGTGCGCTCGTGCCGCGGTTGCTCGGCGGGCGCTTCGGCTTCTCCGTGCGCCTCGATCACCTCGGCGACATCGACGCGCACGGTGCTCTCGGCGGGCTGGCCCTCGTCGGCCGACATGCCCGCAAGCTCGACGGTGCCGGCGGTCACCTTGGGGATCGCCACCGGCTTGCCGAACATCATGGTGGTCTTCGCGCTCCCGGGCGCGGCCGGCGGCGGCTGCGCGGGCGCGGCGGTGCCGAACAGCACGGTGCGTGAAGACTGCCCCGACACCTCGAGGATCGTCTCCTCTGCGGGCTCGGAGACCGCGTTCGAGGCGGCGGTGCCGAACGTCATCGTGGTCTTCGCGGCGGTGGGGGCGGGCACCGGAGCACCGAACACCATCGTCTGCTTTCCCGAGCTCGCGGGCGCCGGGGGCGGGTTCACCGCGGCCGCGTTCGAAGCGGCGGTGCCGAACACCATGGTCTGCTTCGCAGCGGGCGGAGGCGGCGCGGCGCTGCCGAACACCATCGTCTGCTTGGGCGACGCGGTGGGCGCGGGCGCGGAGGCGGCCGCGTTCGAGGCCGGCGTGCCGAACATCATGGTCTGGTTCTTCGCCGCCGCCGCTGGCGCGCTCGGCGCGGCGCCGAACACCATGGTGGCCTTCGAGGCGGGGGGCGCCGGGGCGGGCGGCGGGGCCGCGTTGGAGGCCGGGGTGCCGAACATCATCGTCTGGTTGTTCTTCGGGGGCGGCGGCGCGGGGGGCGGGGGCGCAGCAGCAG
>VFKJ01000002.1 GCA_009885595.1 Myxococcales bacterium
AGCTCGACGGCGTGGCGGTGCGCAGCCAGGCGGTGCTGCTCGACGCTGCCCGCAGGAGCGGGCTGGTCGCCGGCGCGGAACCGGTGCTCCGGCACGTGGCCTCGCCGGTGGAAAAGGCCAACGATCCAACTCGCCTTGCCGGTGGCTCAGCTGCCTAACCTGCTGGAAAGAGGTGAGCGGCCTCTTGCGCAGGGGCGGTCGAGGTGAGAGACGGACGGGGCGGCGCTACACTCCGTGCACAAGGAGCAACCATGCTGGGCCTTCGACCTATGGAAATCGCGCTCATCGTCTTCGCCCTGCTGCTGTTGTTCGGCGCCTCGCGCCTTCCCCAGCTGGGTTCCTCGCTGGGCTCCGCCATTCGCAACTTCAAGAAGGGCTTCTCGGACTCCGCGGAGAAACCGGAAGACAAGCCCGAAGACAAGAAGCTCGCGCAGACCGACGCGCCCACCATCACCTCCAACGACAAGGCCGCCTCCAAGCAAGGCTGAGGCGGTCCTCGTTCGCAGTCTCTTTGACGCCGCGACTCCTCTTCCAAAGGAGCGCGGCGTTCGACTTACTTGAGCTCTTTGTCGATGGTGGCCGCCAGCGTCTTCGCCCAGCCCTTCACCCGGCGGGCCTCGGGCGGATCGTACGCATCGGCCCCGTTGAGGGCCTTGTCGATCGCCACCTTCGCGCCCTTCGCGTCGCCGTCTTTGAGCAGGGTGTCGGCGAGGAAGTAGTAGTTGCGAAGGTGCTCGGGGTGCTTGTCGATGGACTTCTGCAGCTCTTCCTTCGACTTGGTGAGGCTGCGCTTGGGCCAGGGGAGCTCCCAGTGGTAGCGGCCCTTGGCGGTGTGCCCGCCGTAGCGGTCGAACGCCTCGTTGTTCTTGATGGAGTAGTCGAGGTTCTCCACGAACTGGCCCTCGAGGCCCTCGGAGAGCGCCTTCAAGATGCCCACCGCCTGGGAGTACGCGCCGATGCTCAGCGCCGTGTAGTACTTGCCCTCGGCGCCGGCGGGCTTCGCCTCGACCGCGCGCTTGGCGTAGTTCCAGCCTTCCTTGGCCACCTGCTTCTTGAGCTTCTCCTCGGTCAGGCCGTCGGCCACCCACCAGCGGATGCGCGCGGCGCGCCAGAGGATCTCGTAGTCGGTGGGGGAGGCCTTGAGCCCCTCGCGAATGATCTCGTCGTTGGCCTTCACCGCGTCGGCGCTGTCGCGCGTCTTCCACAGCTCGTCGAGCCTGGCGGCGAAGCTGGCGGCATCAGCGGCGACCGGGGCGGCGCCCTGCGCGAGCACCGCCACCGCACCCAGCGCCACGAGCAGAGAGAGCATTCGCATGGCGCGGATGCTGCCTCTCTCCTCGTCAAAAGAAAATCAGATCAGGCTGCTTCTTGAAGGTCTCTGAACTCGCCGCCCTCGTTCACCGAAGCGAGGTAGCGGGCGAGGAACGACTTGGTCTTCAGCTCGACCTGCCGCACCCGCTCCCGCGAGACGCCCCAACGCTGGCCCAGCTCCTCGAGGGTGCGCGGCTTGTCCTGCGTGAGCCGCTCCTGGAGGATGTCCCAGCCCAGATCGCCCAGGCGGCGGCGAACGCGCAGCAGGGCCTGGCTCACCTCTTCATCGCGCTCCAGCGAGAGGAACGACTGATCGGGCGTCGGGCCCGCGTCTTCCAGGCGATCGACGTAGGTGCTCTCCGACTCGTCGTCGAGCGGCGCGTCGAGCGAGAAGTCGCTCATCGAGATGCGCTCGTGCTCACCACCGCGCACGTGGCTGCGGTTGTCCTTCAGGTAGCGCGTGATGTACGCGCGGATCCACCACACGGCGTAGGTGGCGAAGCGCACGTTCTTCTTCGAGTCGAAGTGCTCGATGGCCTTCATCAGGCCCACGTTCCCTTCCTGGATCAGATCGTCCAGGCGGGCGCCGCGGCTGGCGAACTTCTTGGCCACCGCCACCACGAACGGCAGGTTGGAGCGCGCCAGGTGCGTGCGCGCGGCTTCGTCACCCTTCCGGGCGCGCTTGCTCAGCTCGTATTCTTCTTCGCGGGTCAGCTGCTTGTGGCCACCCAGGTTCCGCAGGTAGCTCGACAGCCCGTCTCGTTCAGTCGTACGCATCTTCATCTCTCTTTCGCTGAACAAGCTTTGTTCAGAGTTGTAGAGAAGATGCGCGCTGCGGCATTCGGTTTCGAAGAAATGCTGGGGTACCTGCCCGTGAGGGCGGGCAGGAATCACGAGGGGTTATGCGGGTCGTTTCGACCTACCCTTGATTCAAGGCAAGCCACTGAACTCACTGTTCTTTCGACTCGTCCGGGAACACTTTTCCGGGATTGAGGAGGCCAAAGGGGTCGAACAGGACCTTGAGCCGGCGCTGCAGGGCAATCAGTTGGTCCGACTGCTCCAATGAGAGGTACTTTTTCTTCGCGATTCCGATGCCGTGTTCGCCAGAGAGGGTGCCCCCCAGCCGAACGGTCTCCTTCATCAGCTGCTCCAGGGCGAGCTCGACGCGGGGGCGATCGGCGGGCGAGCGGTAGAGCACGTTGGTGTGCAGGTTCCCGTCGCCGGCGTGACCGTAGGTGGCCACGGTGAGGCCGAGCGCCTGGCCGATCGCCTTGAAGCGCTCGATCGCCTCGGGGACCTTCGAGCGGGGCACCACGATGTCCTCGCTGAACTTGTACTTCTGCAGCTCGCGCAGCGCCGGCGACACCAGGCGCCTGGTGGCCCACAGCCGCTCGCGTTGATCCCGATCGACGGCGATCTGCGCGTCGAGCCCGCCGTGCTTCGAGGCGATCGAGGCCAGCAGGTTGAGCTCGGCAAACACCCCTTCTTCGGTGGTGCCGTCGATCTCCGCGATGATCACCGCGCCGGCGCCCGCGGGGAACGGCACGCCCTTCCCCGCCACCGCCGCCAGCGCCACGTCGTCGAGCAGCTCGAGGCACCGCGGGAGCAGGCCGCCCAGCAGCACCGCGTTCACCGCGCGCGCGGCGGCGAGCACGTCGGTGAACGCGATGAGCGCGGTCATCACCACCGGCGGCCGGGGCAACAGCTTGACGGTGATCTCCGTGGCGATGCCCAAGGTGCCCTCGGAGCCCACGAACAGGCCGACCAGATCGTACCCGGCGACCCCCTTGACGGTCTGACGCCCCACCCTCACCAGCTCGCCGTCGGGCAGCACCCACTCGAGGCCCAGCACGTAGTCGCGGGTGACGCCGTACTTGAGCGCCGAGGGGCCGCCCGCGTTCTCGGCGATGTTGCCCCCCAGCGAGCACGTAGGCGCCGAGTTGGGATCGGGGGGATAGAAGAGGCCGACCGCTTCCACCGCGCGCTGGAAGTCGGCCAGCACCACGCCGGGCTGCACCGTGGCGGTGAGGTCTTCAGGGCGGATGGCGAGGATCTGGTTCATCCGCTCGAGCGAGAGCGACACCCCGCCGTGGATCGGCAGCGAGCCCCCGCTCTTCCCGGTGCGCGCGGCGACCGGCGTCAGCGGCACCCGGTGCCGGTTGCAGGCGCGCACGACGCGCTGCACTTCGGCGGTGTCTTTGGGGAAGACGACGAGCTCGGGTCGGAAGTCGCCCTGATCCGACTCGTCGTGGCCGTAGGTGGCGCGGGTGGCGTCGTCATCACGCAGCTCGAGCCCGGTGAGCTCGGCGCGCAGCGCCTCGAGGCTCATGACCCGGTGGTGCTGCGATCGATGCGGTGCCAGAGCTCTGCGCGCAGGGCCTTCTCCTTGAGCACGCCCTCATAGGCCTCGGAGTACGTCACCGCGCCGTGCTGCTCTTCGCCGCGAAGGCGGAAGCAGGTCTGCTCCGCTTTGATCAGGCAGGCGGCGCCCTGGGTGCCCAGCTCTTCCTGCAGCGCGAGCGCGACCTGGCGGGCGAGCTCTTCCTGCAGCACCAGGCGGTGCGCGAAGACGTCGATGAGGGCGGAGAGGCGGCCGAACCCCACCACCTCGCGGCCGGGCACGTAGGCGAGGTGCGCGGTGCCCGAGTACGGCATCAGGTGGTGCGGGCACATCGAGCGGAAGTGGAGAAAGGTCACCACCACCAGCTCGCGCTCGGACTTCTTCGAGACCGGAAACCGATCGGACAGGGCGTCGGCGGCCGTCTGCCCGTAGCCGGAGAGGAACTCCCTGGACCAGGCCTCGGTGACGCGGCGCGGGGTGTCGCGCAGGTTGGGCTCTTTGACGTCGAGCCCGGCAGCCTCGAGGAAGGCGCTCACGGCGCGCTGCATCGCCGCGCGGTCTGGCCTCTTGCGCGGCTTGCGCGTGCTCACTTGCGGTACGTAACGCAGTACTCCGGGGTCTCCCACAGCATCAGCTCCTCGAGGCCGGGCACGAGCGGCTCGAGGCGATCCCACATCCACACGATGATGTTCTCGGCGGTCGGGTTCTCCACGATGTCGTTGAGATAATAGTGGTCGACCTTCACCAGCACCTGATCCCAGACGGTCTTCTTCACCTCGTCGAAGTCGCGGATCATTCCGTCCTTCGGCTGGGGCCTTCCCGCGAGCGAGACGCGCAGCACGTAGTTGTGGCCGTGCAGCCGCTTGCAGGGCCCGTCGTAGAACGGGAGCTGGTGCGCGGCGCTGAAGTGGAAGTCGACGGAGAGCAGCATCTTCATGACGGGCGGGCCGTACACCCGCCGTTGCCCCCGGACAAGTCAGGACGAGAAGCCGAAGCCCACGCCCAGGTCGACCATCGGTCCGCCACCAGCAGCACCGTGAGCATCGCCTCAGACCCTTTCCCTAGAAGAACCGCACCGGCTCCGGCCTCGTCAACGCGGAGACCGGCACGTCCACCTCGACCTCATCGGTGGGGATGAACGCCGGCCGGTCGATGCACATGAAGCTCTGCTCGATGTCCGTGGGGTTCTCGTAGCGATGAGGGAAGCCGCGGGGCCAGGTGTGCGCGAGACCCGCGTCCACTGGCTTGCCCTGGAGCAGGAAGCCGCTGCCCAGCATCAGCTCCGACTCGTCGAGGTCCTGGTGCACGTGGGTGGGCAGCACCGTCCTCGGGTGCACCCGCTCGCGGTAGACGCCACACTCCTTGGTCTCGAAGATCACGTCGACGAAGCCGAAGTGTTTGGGCTCGACCTTCATGAGGAAGTCGGAGCGATCGCGGTGGATCTCCAGGGTGGGCACCGCCGCGCCGGAGAGGGCCACCAGCTTGGACAAGCACACGTCGACCTCTTCCACCTGCGGCCGCGGCACGTCAGGGCTCGGAGGCGCGAGCACCCACGCCGCCACCGCTTCCGCCGCCGACTCCAGCAGCCGGAACCGGGTGGCGGTGAGAATGAAGCGCAGCTCCCCCAGCAGCCGCGAGTAGTCGATGGTCTGCACCAGCTTCCCGTGGTGCGCGGCCTCGCGGGTGTCGAAGTGCAAGGTGACCGCGAGCTCGACCGGCTGAGGGGTGTTCCGCTCGAAGTCGAACAGGCCCACGATGCAGTCGAAGCGCATGCCGCGCAGGGAGAGTCTGTCGAGTTGCCGCTTCATGTTTCTCTGGTCGCTCCAGTTCCGCGTCAGGCAACGCTGAGTCCACCATCGACCCTGAGCGTCTGGCCGGTGATGTAAGGGGACTGCGCCAGGAACACCACTGCCTGGGCGACGTCCTCGGGGCGGCCCTCCCGGCGCAGGGGAATGCGCTGCAGCAGGTCGCTCTTCTGGGCGCTGGTGGTCTGGGCCGCCATCGCCACCGGCCCCGGGGCCACCGCGTTGACCCGAATCGAGGGCCCCAGCTCGAGCGCCCACGCGCGGGTCAGCTGGTCGAGCCCCGCCTTGGCTGCGAGGTAGTGCGAGAAGAAGTGCGTGGGCGTGTAGGCGTGGGTGACGGCCATGTCGGTGATGTTCACCACGCACCCGCTGCCGTTCGCCCTCAGCGCGGGCAACAGCGCCTGGGTCAGCAGGAACGGCGCCACCAGGTTCACCGAGAGCATGTGCTCGAGCTGCTCGCGGGTGATGTCGGCGAAGTTCGCGTGCTCGTAGGTGGCTGCGCTGTTGACGAGCAGGTCCAGGCTTTGAATGCGGCTGGCCAGCAGCTTCGGTCCCTCGGCCAGCGAGAGATCGGCGGCCTCCACCCGCGCGGTGCGGCCCAGCCCGGTGAGCTCAGCCACCACCTCGCCGGCTTCCTTCACCGAGCGGTTTGCGTGAACGATGAGATCGAACCCCGCCCGGCCGAGCGCGAGCGCGATCGCCCGGCCCACGCGGATTCCACCACCGGTGACGAGCGCGGTCGGCATTTGAGTCAGCGGACGATCTTCACGTTGAACATCGGCGACTTGAACGCTCCGTACAGCCGCGTCCACAACGGGAGGTACTGCTCGAGCCCGCGGGCTGCCGAGAGGTCGCCCACGTCGATGATCTCCTCGGCCTTCCACCCGAAGCTCGCGAGGATCGCCTTCACCTGGGTCTTCGCGGCCTCGTCGTTGCCCGCCATGAAGGTGTGGTGCGAGTCCGGCAACGCACGCGGGTTCACCATCAGCGGGGCCGCCATGGTGTTGAGCGCCTTCACCACCTTCGCCTTCGGGAAGGCGCGCTGCAGCGTCTCGCCCAGCGAGTCAGTGTTCGAAATGAACAGCGACGGCGGGAAGCCCTTGGAGAAGTCGAGCGCGTTCGAGATGTCGATCACCGTCTTCCCGGCGGAGTTCTCCTCGCCGGCCATCTTGAACGCTTCGACGCTGCCGGCGCCCAGGGTGGCGTTGAAGATCACCTCTCCGAACTTCGCGGCCTCGGCGAAGGTGCCGGCGCTCGCCTTCTCGCCAGCCTTCTTCGCCCACGCGGCGGCCTTCTCGTTGTTCGCGGTGCGGCTGCCCATCTTCACTTCGTGACCCAGCTCGACCAGCTTCGAGCCGATGGTCTCTCCGACGCCTCCGGTGCCAAAGACAGCGATCTTCATGGGGGGACTCCGTGGTGGGAAGTGAACAGCCGGCGGACCGTAATCGATTCAGCCCACGCGGCGACGGGCGAAGATTCGCCCTCCCTCTTCTTTGACCTCGAAGCACTCCACCTTCGCGCCCTCGGGGAAGAAGGCCTTTCCGGTGCGCACGTCGAAGCACCACGAGTGGAGCGGGCAGTACAGGTGGTGGCCCTGCAGATCGCCGCAGCCCAGCTCGCCGTTGCGATGAGGGCAGACGTTGTCGATGGCGTAGACGACGCCGCCCACGCGCACCACCGCCAGCTCGCGCCCTTCGGCCCGCACCACCGCGCGGCCGCCCTCTCCCAGATCGAATGACGCCAGCAGATCGACGAACACTTCACTTCACCGCGGCGCTGATGGCCTTGAACTCGGGGCCACCGGCCTTGCCCAGCGCGTCGAAGAGCGCGGCTTCCACGGTGGTCAGCTGCGCGCCCGCGTCACGGCACAGCGCGAGGCCGGTCTCGTAGTCGATGGCCGTGCGCGAGAGCACCGCGTCGGCGGCGAGGAAGGGGGCGAGGCCGGCGTCTTTGAGCGCGCGCACCGTCTGAAAGACGCAGACGTGGGTCTCCATGCCGGTGACGAGCACGCTTTGGCGCGGGGCGAGCTGCTGCAGCACCGCGGGCACCAGGGCGGAGAACTCGAGCTTCTCCACCGGCGCGAGGTCGGGAATGAGCTCCTTCACCGCCGCCAGCGTGGGGCCCAGGCCCCTGGGGTATTGCTCGGTGAGGACGATGGGCAGGCCGAGCGCCTTCGCGCCTTCGATCGCGGCGCGGACGCGGTTGATCACCCGCTCCAGGCGCGCGGGGTCCATGGCCGCGCCCAGGCGCTCCTGCACGTCGACCACCAGCAGCGCTCCGGCGGCCCGGGTGAATCGATGCGTCATACGGCGTAGCCCATCGCCCCCGACTTCTCCGGCGCGTCGGGGTCGATCATCACGTTCACGCACGCCACCGTGTTCGACTTGACGGCGCGCTCCAGGGCTCCGCGGATCTGCGAGGGCTCGGTGACGAGCTCGCCCCACCCGCCCATCGCCTTGACGATCTCGTCGTAGCGGGTCGGCGCGAGCAGGGTGGCGGGCGACTTGTCGGCGCCGAACAGCTGCACCTGCGGCACGCGGATCTGGCCCCAGGCGGCGTCGTTGCCCACCACGATCACCATCGGCAGCTTGAAGCGGATCGCGGTCTCGAAGTCGAAGCCGTTGAACCCGAACGAGCCGTCGCCCTGGATCACCCAGATGGTGCGATCGGGGTAGAGCGACTTCGCCGCCAGCGCGAACGGAGCGCCCACGCCCAGGCACCCCAGCGCGCCCGGATCGAGCCAGCGGCCCGGCTTCTTCACCTCGAGCACCTTGGCGGCCATCGCCACGTAGTTGCCGCCGTCGCAGATGAACATCGGGTCGCCGCTCGAGTTGGCGACGTCGTTGATCTCCTTGGCGAGGCGGTAGTGGTGAATCGGCTTGTCGTCGGTGAACCACTTCGAGATGCCGGCGACCTTCTTCTTCTCGGCCTCGCGGAGCTTGGAGAGCTGCGCCGAACGATCCGCCTTCGGCAGCGCCGCGGTCAGCTGCGAGAGCGCGAGGGAGACGTCAGAGACGATGCCCACCTCGACGGCGCGGTTGCGGCCGACCTCGGTGGGGTCGATGTCGATCTGGATGATCTTCGAGTCGGCGCTGAAGGTCGGCTCGCCGCCGTAGTTGAGGCGGAAGTCGAAGGGCGTGCCCACCACCATCACCACGTCGGCAAAGGTGAGCGCGTCCTTGCGGGTGTGCTGGAAGAACGACGGGTGCTCCGCGGGCAGGCAGCCGCGGCCCGGGCCGTTGAGGAACACCGGAATGCCGGTCTTGTCGCAGAAGGCCTTGAGGTCCTCGGTGGCGTTGTCCCAGTACACCGAGCCGCCGCAGATCATCGCGGGCCGCTCGGCGCGGGCCAGCAGCGCGGCCGCCTTCTCGATCTGCTTCGGGTCGGGCGCGATGCGCGCGGTGGTGCGGTAGTTCACGATCGGCGCGAGCGTGTCTTCGTCGGCGAAGTCACACAGCACGTCGAAGGCGAGCTCGAGGAACACCGGGCCCGGGCGGCCGGTGAGCGCGGTGCGGAAGGCCTTGGCGAAGTAGGACGGAATGAGATCCGGCCGGGGAACGCGATCGCTCCACTTGGTGATGGTCTTGAAGAGCTCGATCTGCGGCATCTCCTGCAGCGAGCCGCGGGTCTGGTTGGCGATGTGCGCCGCGCCGCCGATGAGGATCATCGGGGAGTTCGCGAAGAACGCGTTGGCGACGCCCGTGAGCGCGTCGGTCACGCCGGGGCCGGCGGTGACGATCGCCACGCCGATGCCGCGGGTGAGGCGGGCGTAGGCATCGGCCGCGTGCGCCGCGGCCTGCTCGTGGCGGGTGTCGACGATCTGAATGCCTTCCTCCACCAGCCCCACGTAGATGGGCGCGACGTGCAGGCCTGAGAGCGTGAAGACGTGCTTCACGTTTTCCTTCTTGAGCATCTTCGCGACGAGCTGACCGCCAGTGAGCATTGCCATGGTGGGCGCACCGAAGAACAGACCGGGTCGCGATGCAACGGACAGTTGCCGAAACGGTCGGGCACGGATGGGTTTGCTAAGGTGAGGGCATGACGGACCCGGCACGAAAAAAGGCCACGTACGAGGACCTGCTGGCGGTGCCGTCCCCGCTCGTCGCCGAGATCATCCGCGGCACCCTCATCACGATGCCCCGCCCGCGAATTCGCCAGGCCCGCGCGTCTTCCCAATTGGGCGGTGAACTGTACGGCTTCGGTTCGCGGCGCGGCGGCCCCGGAGGTTGGGTGCTTCTGGACGAGCCAGAGCTCCACCTCGGCGAAGAAATCGTCGTGCCCGATCTGGCGGCCTGGCGCCGCGAACGGCTCCCGGAGCTCCCCGATGAGCCCTTCTTCACGCTCGCTCCTGACTGGGTGTGCGAGGTGCTCTCGCCTTCGACCGAGGTGATCGATCGCGCCGACAAAATGCCGATCTACGCCGAGCACCAGGTCTCCAACGTGTGGTTGCTCGATCCTGAGCTGAAGACGCTCGAGGTCTTCCGGCTCGATGGAAAGACCTATCGGTCCTCTGGGAGCGCTAGCGCAGGATGGACGAGTTCAAGCCCTCTCCCCGACCCTCTCCCCCGCAGGGGGAGAGGGAGATGGTGGGAGACATTGTGGTTGCCGTGAGGCTCAGAGGCGGTGAGAACTGCGCCCCATGAACTTGGTCACTCCGCCTCGGCCAGACCTCCGCTTCGCTCCAGTCTGTCTCGCGCAGCGTTCCGCTGCTGGCGGCTCCGTTCCATGAGCCTCACCGAGAAAGAGCGGGCGGAGCTGTTCCATGCGCTGACCTGGGACGCGAAGCGGTTCGGCCAGGAGCTCGCCGACACCGCCTACGCGCGCGGCCTCGCCGTCACCAACAAGGACGACGGCACCACCAAGGCCATTCCGATCACCGCCACGCCGGTGATCATCGACGCGCCCGAGCTGCGCCGCCGCCAGGAGCTCGCCGCCCGCATCGCCTCGGCCACCTTGAAGATGTCGCGCGCCGTGCTCGGTAACCCCGAGCGCAGTGAGCTGGTGCTCGGCGGACTGTCCCCGCTCGAGAAGGGCTTCGCCGCCACCACCTTCGAGCAGCTCGAGACCCTCGTCACCACGCGCGTCGACTTCTTCGTGAGCGACACGGTGAGCGCGCTCGAGGTGAACGCCACCATCCCCGCGATGCAGGGCTACTCGGACATCGCGGCCAACACCTTCCTCGAGGTGGTCGGCCGCACCTGGGGCGC
>VFKJ01000327.1 GCA_009885595.1 Myxococcales bacterium
ACGCCGTCGACGCGGGGCGAGACGCCGGCGTCGACGCCGGAACGATGGACGCGGGGCAACCCGACGCGGGCCTGACCGATGCGGGCGTGGATGGTGGAGGCGATGCGGGCCTCGACGCCGGGCCGCCCGATGCGGGCGTTCCCGATGCCGGGTGGGATGCGGGCGAGGTGGACGCGGGCTGCTCCTCGGATCTCGAGTGCTTCGGAATCGACCACTGCGATCCCCGCACGCGAAGCTGTGTCGAGTGTTTCCTCGACGCGCAGTGCCTCTCGTCGGTGGTGCCGGTCTGCGACGTGCGCATCAACCGCTGCGTCGGGTGTGTCTCGACCGCCGACTGCGTCAACCCGTTGCCCATCTGCGACGCGCAGCAGTGCGTGCCGTGCAACACCAGCGCGGAGTGTGGCCAGGGACGCGAGTGCACCTTCGCCACCGGGCAGTGCGATGCGCTCAACGACACCTGCGCCACCGCGCGCGCGATCCTCGCGACGGGCACGGGCACGAGCTCTCTCTGGGCGGAGCCGGGGCAGGGCATCGACGACACCGCGGGCAGCTGCGGCACCCTGGGGCCTGAGCTGGTCTACCGCTTCACCACCACCAGCGTGCAGAGCCTCACCGTCTCCGCCGCAGCGGTCCCGGGCAGCTCCGCGCGCCCGGTCGTCTATCTCCGCTCGGCCTGCACCACGGGCCAGCTCGCGTGCGACGCGCCGGTCAGTGGCGCTGCGGGCATCGCGATCTCCTCGCTGCCCGTGGGCAGCTACTTCCTCTTCGTGGAGACCGCGAACGGCGCGCCGGGCCGGGTGTCGCTCACCGTCTCGTTGCAGCCGCCGCCCACCAGCGCGCCGAACGACAGCTGCCCCGGCGCCACCGCGCTCAGCGCCAACGGCACCACCGTCACGCGCTCCGTGGTGGTGGGGAACACGGCGCTCGCGACCAACGACAGCACCACCGAGCCTTCGTGCAGCGCGAGCGCGCGCAGCGCCGGGCCCGATCTCGTCTACGCCTACACCCTGGCCGCGCGCAGCAACGTGAGCGTGGTGGCCCGGCCGATCTCGGGCTCCGCGCTGCACCCGGTCGTCTCCATTCGCGCGCCCTGCAGCTCGCCCAACGTCGAGAGCGCCTGCCAGGCGGCGTCGGCGGCCGTCGCGGTGCAGGCGAGCGTCGCGGGACAACAGCCCGGCACGTACTTCGTGACGGTCGATTCCGCCGACGGCACCACCGGCGCCTTTCAGCTCGAGCTCGACGCGAACCCCACGGTGGACAACGACACCTGCAGCGCGCCCACCGCGCTCACCTTCAGCGGGAACACCGCCACCGCCACGGGCGACACCACCTGGGCGACCAACGGCAACGTGCTGGGCGATCTCACGCCCAGCTGCAGCGACTCCGCGCGCGGCACCGGGCGGGACGTGGTCTTCAGCTACACGCTCGCTTCCGCCGCTGACGTGACCGTCTCCGTCACGCCGACCGGGGCCAGCCCCACCTTCTTCCCGGTCGTCTCGGTGCGCGCCGCCACCTGCACCGACGCCACCCGCGCGGCGGAGCGGGGCTGTGTCTCTCCGCTCGCTCCCGTCGCGGGCACCATCTCCCTCGTCAACCAGCCGGCAGGCACCCACTTCGTCTGGGTGGACTCGGCCGCCGACACCAGCGGCGCGTTTCAGCTCGAGGTGGTGACCGCGGCCCCCACGCCGCCGCCGACGAACGATTCCTGCAGCGCGCCCGAGGCCCTCGTCTTCACCAGCGGGGCGGCGGCGGTCAGCGGCTCCACCCTGCAGGCGGCCAACGACAACTACGCCGGCGACGTCTCGCCCACCTGCAGCCCGAGCGCGAAGCAGAGCGGCCGTGACGTGGTGTACCAGTTCGCCCTCGCTTCGCCGCAGGACGTAGCCATCGCGCTGACGCCGGCGAGCGGGTCCACCCTCATCCCCGCGCTCTATGTTCGCCGCACCAACTGCACCAGCCAGCTGCTCTCGGACGAGGTGGTGTGCCTGAACCAGGTCGGTGGAGTCACCGCGCAGCTCACCAACCTCGCCGCCGGGACGTACTTTCTCTTCGTGGACTCCTCGGGAGGCACCTCGGGCGCGTTCGACCTGCGGGTGACTTCGTCCACGCCGACGCCCGCACCTGCGAACGACTCTTGTGCGGGTGCACAAGCGCTCGCCTTCGTGGGCGATGTCGCGACCGCTTCGGGCACCACCTTGGGCGCCGGAAACTCGAACTCGCCCACCGACAACGCCCCTGCTTGCGGGACCGACTTCCTGCCCCGGCGCTTCGGCCGCGATCTCGTCTACTCGTACACGCTCACCGCCGCGCAGGACGTCGAGGTCACCGTCACCCCCACCGTGGGCAGCGCGCTGGTGCCCACGCTCTACGTGCGCGCGCCCAACCAGTGCGCCAGCTTCAGCGCCGGCTTCGAGCTGGCGTGCGTGGCGGAGTCGACCGCGCGGCCGCTGCGCATCTCACTGCCCAACCAGCCCTCGGGCACGTACTTCCTCTTCGTGGACTCGAACTCGTACGCCACCGGCGCGTACACGCTGAGCGTCACCCGGCGCCCGGCGACGCTGCCGCCCGCGAACGACAGCTGCAGCGCGCCCCTGGCGATCGTCGCTGGGCCGACCGGCGTGAGCGGCGACACCACGGCGGCGACCGACAACTACTCCGCGCTCACCTACGCCGCCGCCTGCCGGGGCCGGGGGTTCTTCGACGCCCGCGATCTGGTCTACCAGTACACCGCCACCGCGACCGGCACGGTGACCGCGACGCTCTCTGTGGAAGCGAGCTTCGACGGGGCGTTGTTGCTGCTGCAGCCCAGCTGTGGTGCAGCGCAATGTGTGCGCTTCGCAGATGCGAGCGGAGCAGGCGTGCCCGAGGCGTTCTCCTTCGCCGTCACCCAGGGGCAGACGTACTTCCTCGTGGTCGACGGCTATGACCGCGAGCGCCCCCACACCTTCGGCCGCTTCACCCTGACGATTCAGTAGTGCGGGGGCCGCTCGTTGACGCTGGCGTCGACGATGCCGGGGTCGTTGCCCAGCCGCTCCTTCACCGAGCGGTAGGCGTCCTTGAGGGTGTCGAGTTCCTTCTGCTGCCGCCACATGACCTCGGACAGATCGGACACCATCTTTTCGAGGTGGGCACACTTCACTTCGAGATCTGAGAGCCGGGTCTCGGACATGCCCGCCTTATGCCAGTTTTGGCGCCTTGCCGTTTCATGGGTCCTTCGCCTCGGCGCATCTTTCGCTGCGCTTCAGCTGCTTGGCCCAGCTGCGCTGGGACGGCTCCGTTCCGGCCCAGTCGGCGCGTGCAGCGAACGCCCTGGCGTGTTAGTGCCACCCTTTCGATCCCCGTTTCCCCGAGCGAGCATCAGTGACCGATCCAGCAGTGACGATGTTGCCCCCCGACGATGGCTCCTGGCTGAAGTCGCTGAAGGCCGACGTCCAGCCGATGACCTTCAAGAAGGGGCGTCAGTACGCAGAGGCGCGCCGGGTGGCCGGGCTCTCGCGCACCGACGTGGGCATCGCTGCGACCGTCAGCGGCAGCGAAGGGCAGAAGTACCTGGTGCAGCTCGCGCCCACCGACGAGGGCGGCATCGAGTCGATGTGCAACTGCGAGTCGTGGAACAAGTACGGCGCCCACTGCAAGCACGTGGTGGCTGCCGGCCTCGTCTACCTGGCCCGGGTGCGCGCGAAGGCCGAGACCGAGGCCCTCGCCGCCCCGCCCCCCGCGAACGATCAGGTGGCGGAAGCGACCGACGCGGTGCCCCTGCCTGCGCTCGCCAAGCTGGAGAACTGGCTGGGCCTCTCGGCGCTGCCGGACATCGAGTTTCACTACCGGCTCACGCCCACGCCCTCCTCGACTGGCGGGCGGGTGTGGATCATCGACGTGCGCCGCGCTGATCAGGCGGCCAAGGGCCCGGTGCAGGTCAAGCGCATCCTCACCGCGGGCACCCGCATCGCCCCGGCAGACGAGCGGGTGCTCTCGCGCCTGGCCGATCACGAGGTCCGCTACGACTCGAAGGTGGTGCTCAACGACGAGGAGCTCGCCGATCTCTTCGACGTGATGCGATCGCGCCGGGTGGTGTACCGCGGCACCGCGCTGCTGTTCCCCACCGAGCCCGCGCGCCCGATCATCCGCCTGCACAACTCGCCCGAAGGCGCCGTCGCCAAGATCGAGATCGCGATGCCCGACGAGTCGTCGATGCCGCTCAAGGACACGGTGATCCTCTGCGGTCAGCGCACCTGGGCCCTGATCGGCCAGAACGCCTGGGTGCTCGAGCCCGACTTTCCGCCGCGCCTGCTGCGCAAGTGGCTGCTCGAGCCGTCGATGTCGTTCCCGCCCTCGCAGCTCGATCGGGTGCTCTCGTTCTTCGCCGCGCACCTGCCGCGCTTCCGCCTCTCGCTGCAGGCCGACGGCATCGAGGTCGATGACACCACCGAGCCCAAGTTCATCTTCACCGTCGAGGGCCGCGCCGATTACGTGAAGGGCCAGCTGGCCGCCCGCTACGGCAAGGCGGTGACGGTGCCGGTCTCGGCCACCGCGCAGCACCTGGGCTACGCCAGCGGGCTGACCGAAGAGGGCCGCAAGCTCTACCTGCGCCAGGAAGCGCTCGAGCGCGCCGCCGCCAGGCAGCTGACCGAGCGCCGCTTCCGCTTCGACGAGGCCACCATGTCCTTCGAGGCCTCGGGCGACGCCGCCATCGACTTCTGGGGGCGGGGCCGCGCCGAGCTGCCCGCCGCCTGGGACACCTTCGCCGCCTCACCGCCCAAGGTGAAGATGCGCGCGAAGCTCAGGCCGAAGATCCGCGTCAACATGACGGCGGTGAACTGGTTCGATCTCGACGCCGAGTTCACCTCGGAAGATCAGAGCGTCGACCTGGGCGCGGTGCGCATGTTCCTCGAGACGGGGCGCAAGTTCATTCCCTTGAAAGACGGCAGCTTCGCCGAGGCCGACGTCGAAGAGCTCAAGCGCGTCGCCACCCTGCTGGAAGAAGCGGGCGCGATGCCGGGCAAGACCCGCACCCGGCTGCCCCTCTTTCACGCCACCGCGCTCGATCTGCTCGCCACCCTGGGCGACGTGGAGATCGAGGGCAAGGCCAAGCGCGCGATGGCCGAGCTGCGCGAGATCGACGGCATTCCCCCGGTGAAGGCGCCGGACGGGCTGCAGGCCGAGCTGCGCCACTACCAGGAGGCCGGGTTGTCCTGGCTCTGGTTCATCTTCCGCCACGGGCTCTCCGGCGTGCTCGCCGACGACATGGGCCTGGGCAAGACCATCCAGGCGCTCTCGCTGATGCTGAAGATCAAGCATGAGCAGGGCACGGTGCCGAGCCTGGTGGTCGCGCCCACCTCGGTGCTCCCCAACTGGGAACGCGAGATCGAGCGCTTCACCCCGCAGCTCACCTACGTCACCTGGCACGGCGCCGATCGCCGCGACAACATCGAGAAGCTGCGGAACGTCGACCTGGTGCTCACCAGCTACGCGCTCATTCGCCGCGACCTGGAGGAGCTCAAGAAGCTCAACTTCCGCACGGTGATCCTCGACGAGGCGCAGAACATCAAGAACGCCGACTCGGCCACCGCGCAGGCGTGCAAGGCGGTCGGCGGCGACCACCGCATCGCGCTCACCGGCACCCCGCTGGAGAACCGCCTCACCGAGCTGTGGAGCCTCTTCGACTTCCTGATGCCGGGCTTCCTGGGCAACGAGCAGAGCTTCCACGAGCGCTACGAGCACCCGATCAGCGTGCAGGGTGACACCGAGACGCGCGATCGCCTCAAGAAGCGCATTCACCCGTTCATCATGCGGCGGCTCAAGAGCGAGGTGGCCAAGGACCTCCCCCCGAAGACCGAGGTGGTCACCTGGGTCGACATGGATCCGGGGCAGCAGGCGCTGTACCGCGAGGTGCTCGAGGAATCGAAGCGCAAGGTCTACGACTCGATCGACAAGCTCGGCTTCAACAAGTCGCGCATCTCGATCTTGTCCGCGCTGATGAAGCTGCGGCAGGTCTGCTGCGATCCGCGCCTGCTCAAGTTGCCGCCCGGCACCGCGCTGCCGCCCTCGGCCAAGCTCGAGCGCTTCTCTGAGCTGGTGGACGAGCTGGTCAAAGAGGGCCACCGCGCGCTCATCTTCAGCCAGTTCACCGAGATGCTGGAGATCCTCACCAACCAGGCCGACGAGAAGCAGCTCAAGTACATGTACCTCGACGGCCGCACCAAGGATCGCATGGCGAGGGTCGACGCCTTCAACGCGCCCGATGGGCCGCCGGTGTTCTTCATCTCGCTCAAGGCCGGCGGCACCGGCCTCAACCTCACCGCCGCCGACTACGTCATCCACTACGATCCCTGGTGGAACCCCGCCGTGGAAGACCAGGCGACCGATCGAACGCACCGCATCGGCCAGACCCGCGCGGTGTTCTCCTACAAGCTCATCACCCGCGGCACGGTCGAGGAGAAGATCCTCGGGCTGCAGCAGCGCAAGCGCGAGCTGGCGGCCGGCGTGCTCGGCTCCGACGCCGACGTCGGCAAGGCGCTCACCGAACGCGACGTGGAGGACCTCTTCAAGTTCGAGCAGTGAGCACTTGTCGGTGCCTACTGATAAGGTGTTCAGTATCCCCCAACGGAGGGCCAGGGATGCTGATCACACTGAGACTGAAGAACTTTGCGGTCGTAGAAGAGGCTGAGGTCGGCTTCGGGCCGGGCCTCACCGTGCTCACCGGCGAGACCGGCGCGGGCAAGTCGATCCTCATCGATGCGCTGGGGCTGCTGGTGGGGGGCCGGGCCGAACCCGACGTCATCCGCAGCGGCGCTGACGAGGCGGTGATCGAGGGGTTGTTCGAGCGCTCCGAGGTGCTCGCTTCGCGGCTGGCCGAGCTGGGGCTGCCCGACGACGGCCCCGAGGTGAGCGTGCGACGGGCGTTCGGCCGGCAGGGCCGGGGGCGGGTGCACGTCAACGGCGCGCTGGTGACGGTGGGCGTGCTGCTGCGCTTGATGAAGGGGCAGGTCGACATCGCCGGTCAGCACGAGCACATGGCGCTGCTCGATGCGGGGCAGCACCTGGGCCTCATCGATCGCTTCGGCGCCCTCACGGAAGACGACGCCACGGTGAAGTACCGCGCTGCCTGGGACCGGCTGCGGGAAGCCGTCGCCCGCCTGCAGGCGCTGGGGGGCGATGAGAGCCAGGTGGCCGGCCGCATCGACTTCCTCACCTTTCAATTGGAGGAGATCGAGCGCGTCTCGCCCCGGCCCGGGGAAGACCTCGCCCTCGAGGTGGAGCGCAAGCGGCTGGGTTCCTCGGAGAAGCTGCGCCACGCCATCGGGAGCGCCGAGGAGCTGATCGCCACCCGCGACGGTTCGGCCGCCGAGCTGTTGGGCCGCGCCTTTCACCTGGTGGGGGAAGGGGAGAAGCTCGACCCCTCGCTCGCCCTCGTGCGCGAGGCCCTGCATCGCACCCGGGCCGAGCTCGAAGACGCCTCGCACGGGCTCTCCCGCTACCTGAGCGCGCTCGATTCGGACCCCAAACGGCTGGAGGAGGTCGACGATCGGCTCGACGCCATCCGCCGGCTCTGCCGAAAGCACGCCGCCCCTCTCGAGGGCGTGCTCGCCAGGCGCACCGCGCTCGCCGCCGAGCTCGACGAGCTCATTCACCGCGCGGAGCGCCGCGCGGAGGTCGAGGCAGAGCGGCTGAAGGCCGAGGCCGAGGCGACCGCGGCGGCCGCTCACCTGACGGCCGCGCGCCAGGCGGCCGCCGCCCGGCTCACCGCCACCGTGAGAGACGGCCTCGAGCGGTTGGCGATGGGCAGCGCGCGCTTCGAGGTGCAGTTCGAGCAGGCGCCCTTGAGCGGCACCGGCGCCGACGCCGCGCAGTTCCTCTTCAGCGCGAACATCGGCGAAGCCGTGCGGCCCCTGGCGAAGGTGGCTTCGGGCGGGGAGGCCTCGCGGGTGATGCTGGCGATGAAGGCGGCGCTCGCCGGCAGCGACGCCTGCGTGTGCTCGGTCTTCGACGAGGCCGACGCCGGCATCGGGGGGGCGGTGGCCGACGTGGTGGGGCGGCTCATCAAGGACATCTCCGGGCACCGGCAGGTGCTCTGCATCACCCATCTTCCCCAGGTGGCGGCGCACGCCGACGCGCACCTGCGGATCGAGAAGGCCGAGGCGAAGGGGCGTACCCGCTCGGTGGTGGAGTCGCTGGCCGAAGGTCAGGAGCGCACCCGGGAGCTGGCGCGCATGCTCTCGGGCGTCGAAGTGACGCGGGAGGCGTTGGGCGCCGCCGAGGCCCTCCTCCGATCCGCCCTGCGCCACGTGAAGCCCAGACGCAATCGGAAGAAGCAGGTCGAGCCACAGCGACGCAGCGCGTGACCCCTTTGAGTGCGCATCTCCGAAAGAGGTTTGTTGCCGGGTGCCGCGCGTGCGCCTAACGTTCGCGACCGTGTCGAAGACGGCTGGCTCGCGCCTGAAAGCAGTGTCGGCTGGGCTTACCGACGTCGGTCGGAAGCGCAACCACAACGAAGACAGTTACCTCATTGATGAGGAGCTGCAGCTCTACGTGGTGGCCGACGGTATGGGTGGTCACGCAGGTGGTGGAACCGCATCTCGCATCGCGGTCGAGACGATCGATCAGCAGATGCGCGGCGCGAAGAAAGCCCCTGAGGACCCGTTTGGGTCCGAGACTCCACTCCAGGACTCACCACTGCCCGAGTTCCTCCGCGGTGCGGTGGAGCGGGCCTGCGCGGAGATCTTCAAGGCCGCCCAGGAAGACCCGCGCCTCGCAGGCATGGGCACCACCGTCATCACCTTGTGCGTGAAGGGCGAGAACGCGCTCTTCGCCCACGTCGGCGACAGCCGGGCGTACCTGGTGCGCGGCGATCTGATTCAGCAGGTCAGCGAAGACCACTCGCTGGTCAACGAGCAGATCAAGGCTGGGATGATCACCCCCGAGGAGGCCAAGCACTCCCGGTACAAGAACATCATCACCCGCTCCGTCGGCTTCGAAGAGGAAGTGCAGGTCGACGTGATGGGCTTGATCGCGCGTCCGGGCGACTTCTTCATCCTCTGCTCTGATGGCCTGGCCAACCTGGTCGAGGACAAGGAGATCCAGCAGGTGGTCTCTTCGAACCCCCTCAAGGACGCTCCCCGGAAGTTGGTGGAGCTGGCCAATGAGCGCGGCGGCGACGACAACATCACCGTGATCGTGGTCACCGTGGTCGACGCGCAATCCTAAGAAATCCGAGTTTTTAGTTGCGCCTGGGTCCCCTGATCGAGGAGGTTTGCGCGGCTTTTCGGGCCCATTTGTGGGGCCCCGCCGCCCAAGGGGAATGAGTGTCCTCGAACGAGAGCTTCACCCTCATCGTCGTTCCTGATCGTCACGCCGAGGTGAAGCGTTTTCACCTCCGCAAGGTCTGGATTGTTCAAGCGCTGGCCGCGGTTGCGGGGCTGGCGCTGATCGGCCTGGTCCTCACCGGCCACTACGTCAGCGTGGTCTCCGCGGCGCGCGAGAACCCCAACCTTCGGGATGAGAACCTCAAGCTCAAGAGTGAGCTCGCGGTCATTCGAGAGCAGCTCCAGCACGTCGGGCAGACCCTCGATCGGGTCGAGCGTTTCGACCAGAAGCTGAGGGCGATCACGCTCTTGAGCGATCCGCAGCGCAACCTCGCCATGGGCCCGACCGAGCAGCAGCCGCTCGCCGCCTCGGGTGACAACCAGTTCGTTCGCAGCAAGGACAGCGAGGGTCCGCAGGTGCTCGCGCAGAAGCTCGACAAGCTGTCCGCCGAGGCCACCCGGCAGGAGCAGAGCCTGCAGGAACTGCAGGCCTACTTTCAGGATCAGAAGTCGCTGCTCGCCTCGGTCCCCTCGGTCTGGCCGACGCGGGGGTGGGTGACTTCGGACTTCGGGTCGCGGCTCGACCCCTACACCTCCGAGCGGGTGATGCACGCCGGCCTCGACATCGCCGGTCCTCACGGCAAGGAGATCGTCTCGCCTGCCGACGGCACGGTGATGTTCGCCGGTCTCGAGGGCGGTTACGGCAACGTGGTGGTGATCGATCACGGCTACGGCATCAAGACCCGCTACGGCCACCTCTCCTCCATCAGGGTGAAGTCGGGTGAGCGCGTGAAGCGTGGTGACGTGGTGGCGGCGATGGGCAACACCGGCCGCTCCACGGGCCCGCACCTTCACTACGAAGTGCGCGTCAACGGCATCGCGCAGAACCCGCGGAAGTTCATCCTCGACGAGTGGTGAGCGGCCTCTCTGGTCGCTCCCGCTGCTGGCGGCTCCACTCTTGGACTGTCTCGCGCAGCGTTCCGCTGCTACGGCTGCCCTCCCTCTTTTCTG
>VFKJ01000176.1 GCA_009885595.1 Myxococcales bacterium
CCCGAAGGAACAGGGGACCGGGTCGGGGAGAGGGGTGACGGCGCCTTTCGTGCTTAAGGTGCCCCCCGATGCGCGTCCCTGAAATCCTCGCCCCCGCCGGTGACGACGAGAGCCTCGCCGCCGCGCTCGCTGCCGGCGCCGACGCGGTCTACTTCGGCCTCGACGGCGGCATGAACGCCCGCGCGCGGGCCACCAACTTCTCCCTCGAGCGACTGCCTGGGCTGGTGGACCTCATTCACCGCGCGGGCGTGCGCGCGTACGTCACCCTCAACACCCTCGTGTTCGAGCACGAGCTTGCCTACGCCGAGAAGGTGCTGCGGGCCTGCGCCTGCGCCGGCGTCGACGCGATCATCGTGCAGGATCCCGCGGTGGCGCTGCTGGCCCGCGCGGTGGCCCCCACGCTCGAGGTGCACGCCTCGACGCAGATGACCATCAGCAGCCCCGAGGGCGCCGCCTTCGCGCAGCAGCTGGGCGCCACCCGGGTGGTGGTGCCGCGCGAGCTCTCGGTCGACGAGATCCGCACCTTCGCCAGGGGCACCGCGCTGCAGCTCGAGGTCTTCATTCACGGCGCGTTGTGCATGTCGTGGAGCGGGCAGTGCCTCACCTCGGAAGCCTGGGGTGGCCGCTCAGCCAACCGCGGGCAGTGCGCGCAGTCGTGCCGGTTGCCCTACGAGCTGGTGATCGACGGCGAGGTGCGTGTGCTGGGCGACGTGGCGTACCTGCTCAGCCCGATGGATCTCGCCGGCGCGCGCGCGGTCGCCGAGCTGTCGGACATCGGCGTGGCGAGCCTGAAGATCGAGGGCCGGCTCAAGGGGCCGGCGTACGTGCTCTCGGCGGTGCAGGGCTACCAGCGGTGGCGGGACGCGATCGCCCAGCAGCGAGAGCGCACGGCCGAGGCGCAGCGCCAGCTGCAGCAGGACCTCGGGCGGATGGCGGTGGCGTACTCGCGCGGGTTCTCCGATGGCTTCCTCGGCGGCGCCGATCACCAGAGCCTGGTCGAGGGCCGCTTCCCCAAGAATCGCGGCGCGCTGCTCGGAGAGGTCGTCGAGGTGCGAGCGGGTGAGGTGCGCGTGCGCAAGGCGCAGCGGCAGCCGACCGGCGGGGTGGCGATCGGAAAAGTCGGCCAGCCGCTCGGCGGGACGAAGGTGGCGCTGCCGGTGATCGGCGGGGCGAGCCCAGAGGACAGCCGCGGCGTTCCCCTCGAGCTGCCCGAGCCGATTCCGGGCTGTGGCGTGGGCTTCGACACCGGGCGTCCGCAGGATGAAGAGCCGGGCGGTCCCCTCTTCGGAGTGGAGCCCACCCCGGGCGGTTGGTGGCTGCGCTTCGGCCGACCCGGGCCCGAGCTCTCGCGGGTGCGCGCGGGCGACAAGGTGTGGCTCTCGAGCGATCCACGGCTGACGGCAGACGCGAAGGCCGCGGTGGATGAGGGCCTCAAGGGCGCGCTCGGCCGCATTCCCGTGAAGCTCGACGTCTCGGGCGCCGCGGGTCAACCGCTCACGGTGATCGCCACCGCGCTGGGCCACGTGGGCCGCGACGCTTCAGTGAAGGCACAATCATCTGTCTCCCTCGAGGCAGTGGGGGATGGGCGGCACCGGCTGACGCCGCCCACGTTGGAAGAAAGTCCCTCTCCCTGCGCAGCGGGGAGAGGGCCGGGGTGAGGGGCTTACTTCTTCGCCTCTTTCGCCGCCTTGTTCACCTCACCCAGCTTCTTGCTCGTCTCGTCGAGCATGGTC
>VFKJ01000516.1 GCA_009885595.1 Myxococcales bacterium
ACCTGGTGCACGCGGCGCGGTTGATCCGCGCGGGCGCGCCGCACTTACAGGCCGCGGGCGGAGGCAGCGCGGTGATCATCGCGTCGATCAGCGGCTCGAGGCCCGGGCCGCGCTCGCAGTACGGCGCCTCGAAGGCCGCGGAGATCTCCCTGGCCGCCTCGCTGGGGGCCGAGCTCGCCAGCCTCGAGATCCGCGTCAACACGGTGAGCCCCGGCAGCATCCTCTTCGAGGGCGGCTCGTGGGCCAAACGCGCGAAGGACATGCCCGAGCGCATCGCCGACTTCGTGGCGCGCGAGTTCCCCTGGGGGCGCATGGGCACCCTCGACGAGGTGGCCGACGTGGTGACCTTCCTGCTCTCCCCCCGCGCGAGCTGGGTCAGCGGCACCGACGTGGTCGTCGATGGTGCCCAGCGCACGCCGAGCGTGCGGTTGCCGTGAGCCCGTCGGGCTCGGCGCCCCCGCTACGAATGGCGGGTGAGCGCGGCGCGCACGGGCCCCCAGATCGACTCGAGCAGGCGCGAGGGGCGGTGGTTGAGCTCTTCTGCAGGCAGCCCGAAGCGACCCGGGCGGGCGTCGCGAGAGAGGATCAACCGCCCCGCGAGCCAGTCCCAGACGGCGAGCCACGCGCCGCAGTTCTGATGGAAGTGCGCCGGGTCGCTGCTGTGGTGAAGCTGGTGCTGCGCCGGGCTGATCAGGATCCGCTCGAGCCAGGCCGGGTACGGCAGCCGAACGTGCGAGTGACGGAGGTTGCCGCCCAGCATGTTCAGCACGAAGCCGATCGCGTTGACTCCGAACAGCTCGAGCTGCTGGGCCGCGGGCCCGTAGACGTAGAAGAAGGTGCCCGCAAGGAGCCCCGTGACGGCGACTCCGCGCAGCTGAAAGAGCGCGGTCTCCAGCGGGTGGCTCCGGTAGAGCGTGAACGGCGTCATCACCTCGGCTGAGTGGTGCACCTTGTGGAGCTCCCACAGCGCGGGCACCGCGTGCGCGGCCATGTGCACCGCCCAGCGCGAGAGGTCGGAGAAGACGAACAGGAGCACCGTGTAGAGCGCGGTCACCACGTGCGGCGAGGTGCTGGAGGGCGACGCAGGCCCCAGGACCCCCTGGAGCCGAGCGGCCGTCCACAAGGCCACGGCGAAGCTGACGCCCAGCCACGGGGTGAGGAAGAGCGTCTTGATGACGGCCTTGGCGAACAGGTACTTGTAGTCGAGCCGGGCCGAGGGGTGCAGCCAGATGGACTTCGCGGTCAGCCACCGCACCACCGCCCGGGGGCGCCGGCCCCGGCCCCGCGCCGTCGCGATCCGGACGACCACCGCCAGGAGCACCGCCCCCACCAGGTACACCCAGTACAGCCGCTGCCCCGGTTGCGTCAGGTACGCCAAGGGGTTCAGCAACGAGAGCGCGACGATCTTGAGCTGGTCGAACATCTGCGCGCCGCTAGCCTGGGGCGCGCGCGGAGGAATTGACGCTGAGCAGCTCGCTGA
>VFKJ01001186.1 GCA_009885595.1 Myxococcales bacterium
CTCGGCCAGGGCCGCACCGGGGTGGTGTGGCAAGCGCGCGACCAACGCACCGCAAAGATCGTCGCACGCGGACTCCGGGTGGGCGGCGGCTTCTGGAGTCGAGGCGCAATCACGCGCCCGCTTCGGGAGCCGCCGATGAGCCTCGCCAGGAACCTCGCCGTGCTCGCGCTCCTCTTCAGTGGGGCCGCGTTCGCACAGGAGGTCCACGCGAGCGGCGAGGCCACCCTCACCGCGCTCCCCATCGAGGGCTTGCGCTTGAGAGCGGTGGCGCGGGCGAGCGTCCCCGTCCACACCGCGACGGTCTCGGTGGAAGCGGGCACCGACGGCGCGATCACCGGGCCGCGCGCGCAGTGCGCCTCGGTGACGGTGGCGACGCAGAGGTACTTCACCCGCGTGCAGCTCGCGGTCCTGCCGGATCAGAAGGTCATCCCCTCCGCCGAGGTGAGCGCGCGGTTGACGGAGCGGCTCCAGCTCGGCGCCAACGTCACGCACGTGAATGACTCGACGATCGGCACCGGCTCGGTGACCGTGCGAGGCGATGGGGTGAGCGCCAGCGCGAACGCCAACTCGAAGGGCGCGGTGTCGCTCACGGTGGGTTTCGCCCGCTAAGTGGCTGAATTGGCAGGGCG
This sequence comes from Myxococcales bacterium, assembly GCA_009885595.1. Taxonomy (GTDB): domain Bacteria; phylum Myxococcota; class Myxococcia; order Myxococcales; family Myxococcaceae; genus Archangium_A. Next base: position 630 of record VFKJ01001186.1, read on the forward strand.
TAGATCCGCAACCCCGGTGGGCCGTTTGAGGTTCCATGTTCACCACGCTCGCCGCCGCCCTCATCCTCTCCTGCAAGCCCGCGTACTACTCGCCGCCTCGCGTGACGACGGCCTGCGAAGGCAGCGACCAGGTCACCCGCAACCACGACGGCCTCGAGGTCTCACGCGCGGTCAACGCCTGCACCATCGCCCGCTGCGAAGGCTGGGACTTCGTGGTGCGCACCACCGACGGGCGCACGCTGCGCCGCGTCTCCGAGGCGCAGCGCTGCATTCCCCCGAGCTATGACACGCCGGTGGTGGTGAGCCCTCCGCCGCCGCGCAACGATGCGCTCCGCTACGGCCTGTCGTACCGCTAGTGGTTTCTCTGCAGGGAGCGCGGCCTGACCTTCGATGGGTTGCGCCAGTCGGCGAGGCGCGCGAGCAGCGCCTCGTCTCCGTCGCTGCGCGCGCGCTCGAGGAACTGTTCCCAGACGTCTTCGCGCACGTAGAGGACCTCGGCGCTCAAGCGGGTGGGCTGGGGCTCGAGACCGGCGCCGAGCGCTGACCACTCGCCGTCGGTGATGTTCCACGCGAGGCGGTAGATGGTCGAGCGATCGAACTCGGGCTCGGGGCTCCACGCCAGCGACTCGTGGCTGGTCTGGTGGTCGTAGAGGAAGTTGAGCCCCTGCGGCGCGATGAGCAGCGTGGGCAGCGGCCACGGGATGCGATCGATCAACGCGCGCCACTGCGAGTACGGCGGCGTGGCGTTTGGATCAAACCCGGTCCGAGCGAGCAGCACCGCCACCACCATCCCCCTCTCCCCCGCGGGGGAGAGGGTCGGGGAGAGGGGCAAACCCATCAGGCTCAACGGCATCGCGAACACCGGAGCCATCAACGCCAGCCGGTACCCGAGATCGAGCGAATCAGTCCGCCAAAGCGGAAACACACACACCATCAACGGCATCATCAACGCCGCGGTGATCACCCGCTGCTCACGCCGCTTCACGAACCTCCAGACCCCGAGCGCCAGCGCAGGCCAGGCGAGCAGCAACTCGACTCGCTGAGGCCAGCTCGTCTCCCGCAACGCGAAGTACGGCAACGGAGGCGGCAGGCCGGGGCTGAAGGTGAGCTGGCGCTGCAGTCGATCGAGATCCGCCGGATGAAGCAGGTTCGGCAACATCGCGCTGAGCCCGACGAAGACGAGCGCGAGGCCGACCGCGACGAGCACCACGCGCCGGTCACTCCACTTCGAGAGCAGGGCGCCGAACGCCGCCCCCAGCGCTGACGCGAGGAGCAACGCGGCGCCCAGCCGATGGGCGAGCGCGGCGACCAGCACCGCAGCGCCGAGCAGCGCGAGGTTGCTCCCGCGGCGCCAGGCGAGCACGACGAGCAGCGGAGCCACCACTCCGAGGTTCTTCTCGAAGTCCCCTGCGAGGTGCGTGAGCGTGGGCGACGCCGCGGCCCAGCACGCGAGCAACCACGCGTGCGAGGGCGCGATCGTCTGACCGAACTTCCACGCCGCCGGCACCACCAGCGCGGCCAGCAGGCACGCGCCGACCTTCACCGCGACGATCGACGGCAACACCAGGTGCAGCGCGCCGAAGAAGTACGTCACCCAGCTCGCGTCAGGCCAGTGCAGCCGGCCCTCGGTGACCAGCCGCTCCACCTGCACCACGTAGGAATAGCCGTCCCAGCCCGTGGGCTCGTCGCTGGAGAGGAAGAGCTGCAGCCGAACGGCGAAGGCCAGCAGGGTGAGCAGGGCGAGCCGCACCTACTTCTTCGGCTTCGTGGTCTTCGTGAGTTCCTGCAACACCCAGTAGCCGTCGAAGACCTTCTTCAGCGAAGGCGCGCCCAGCGTCGGCGTGAAGGGCTTCGTGGTGCCGTCGTAGATGGCGAAGGAGAGCTTGCGGTAGTCGTCCTTCATCGAAGCGCCGTTGAGCCAGGACTGCGTGGCGACGACCTCGAAGATCAGCGGCTCGCCCGGTGAGTTCTTCCATCTGCCGCTGAGGGTGCGGCCGCTCATGCCGTTGGGCATCGACTCGAAGTGGCCGTCGGCCTTGAACACGAAGAGCGAGGCCCCATCGAAGAGCACGAGCTCGCCGTCAGACTTGAGCAGCTCGGCTGGCGCCGTGGTGAGGAGCGAAGCGGTCAACGCGAGGGCGAGGAGGGGCATGGGCGCGTGATGATGGCCGAACAACCGCCCAGAGGGGACAGTGAGATCGGGTTTGCGCCCTGCGCGTCACGTGCGGGCTCTTGGCTCGCTGCGAGGATGCTCAAGGGACGGGGTGGGGCCTCTCTTCCCAGGCGGAGCAACACTGTTGCTCACGTGAGCAACACTGTTGCTCGCGCGGGAAGAGGTCCCACCAGGGGCAAGTGCGGGTCCACGCCACGTGCGGAGAGGCCAGCCCGTTCCAGCCACCGCTGGAGATCTGCGACGACACCTTCCCCGGGGCTGTGTTGTTTGTGTGTCGACTCCGCTCGCAGGGTTGGCGGAAATGAGGAACCCGAGCCCGTTCGGCATGAACGGATGGACCGCCGTTGCGGTAAGCCGTTGTCCATGGAGGAACAACGCAAGGCCGGAAAGCAGGTCGATTACCTCTACGACGCCGCGCCTCAGATCGGCCTCGGGCTCACCGGCTTCCGGCACGACCAGACGCTGTCGAGCGGAGAGCACCTCCCCATCCTCTTGCTGACGACGTGATGAAGCGCGCTGTGCTCGGCGGTCTCTTCGTGCTCGCCCTGGCGACCGCCCTGCAGTTGTGGGTCTCGCACGAGAAGGGCCGGCCGATCCCTCAGGGGAAGGACCAGTGCCTCACCTGTCACGCGGGCGTGGAGGGCATCGAGCCGGGGCACGCCGAGCTGAGCTGCGCCGCCTGTCACCTCGGCAACCGCCTCAGCACCGAGGAGCGCATCGCGCACCTGGGCCTGGTGAAGATCCCCGGCAACGCCGACGACCTGGACCGCACCTGCGGCGCCGCGGGCTGTCACGTCGATCTCCCGCACCGGTTCCGCGAGAACATCATGACCACCATGAGCGGGGTGGTGAGCGTGGATCGCTGGGTCTTCGGCGAGCAGCCCACGCCCACCTCGGCGGTCCGGGTGACGGAGCTCGGTCACTCCCGCGCAGACTCGCACCTGCGAAACCTCTGCGCGTCCTGTCACCTGGCGAACCCGAAGAAGGAAGCAGGGCCGCTCACCGAGCGCTCCCGGGGGGGCGGATGCAACGCGTGCCACCTGCGCTACTCCGACGCCGCGCGCGCCGCGATCGGCCGCATCGATCACTTCGTGCACGCCGCGCTCTGGGTGAAGCCCGAGCCGATCGCGTGTTTCGGTTGCCACAGCCGCAGCGGCCGCGTCTCCCTCAACGCCGAGGGCTGGCAGGAGTTCGAGGGCGACGCCGGCACCGCGGAGCTGCGCAGGCTCGACGATGGGCGCGTCGTCCGCCGCGGACTCGGCGACGTGCACACCGAGCGGGGGATGGGCTGCGTCGACTGCCACGGCTCGTGGGAGGTGATGGGCACCGGCGCCAAGGTGCTCCACCGCGAAGACCAGGCCACGGTGCAGTGCAGCGACTGTCACACCACCACGCCCTCCAGCACCTCGGAGCCCGATCCCGAGTCGGCGCGCATCGCGAAGCTCGAGGGCACCGAAGGCCGCCGCTACCTCACCATCGCGAAGAGCGGCTTCGCGTTGGTCAACACCTTCGCCGAGGACGGAGGCACCTTCCTCACCGGAAAATACTCCGGCCGCACCGTGGCGATGAAGCCGCCCGCGCCCGCGTGCACGAAGCACCCCACGCTCTCCTGCGGCAGCTGCCACGAAGCCTGGGTGCCGCAGTGCGTGTCGTGTCACACGCGCTTCGACGCGGACGGCCAGATGTACGATCTCCTCACCGGCGAGCAAGCGCCCGGCGAGTGGCAGGAAGAAGGAGGCGCCCCCCTCTCCGACCGCGCGTCACTGGGCGTGCGGCAGCTCAGCGATGGCGGAAGACGCATCGAAGAGTTCGCGCCGGGCATGGTGATGACGCTCGAGAAGCGCTTCCACCGCCTGTTCGCGCCCGTCTTCGCGCACACGGTTCGCAAGGAAGCCCGCAGCTGCGTCGAGTGCCATGCGAGCCCGCTCGCGCTCGGGTACGGCCGCGGCACGCTCGAGTTCGACGGCGGCTGGCACTTCACGCCGCGCTTCCCCCGGCGCGAAGAGGACGGCCTGCCCGAAGACGCGTGGATCGGATTCCTCACCACGCGCGGAACCGACTCCACCACGCGCGAAGACACCCGGCCGTTCACCATCGACGAGCAGCGCCGCGTCCTCAGGGTCGGCGCCTGCCTCACCTGCCACCCGCCCGAGTCCGCGCCGATGCAGCAGGGCCTGGTCGACTTCCCCGCCGTACACGGGAGGATGACGAGCCAGTGCCGTGACTAGCCGCGTGTGAGCTGCAAGTCCGCGCCTTCTACGCGCGAGGCGACCGAATACGGCGTGTCCTTCAGCAGCCCCGTCTCAGTGGAGATGGTGCCTGCGCCTTGCTTCAAGTTGCCCGTCCAGCGGGCTGATGCGGTTCGGATCATGTGCGGCCCCCACTCGACGCGAGCTGCAATTGCGGTTCGACGCGGCCGGACCAGCAAAGCAGCACCTCTAATGACTCATTAATCAATAAGTACCGAATCTTAAGGCAGCGGCCGTGGCTCTCTGGGGGCAGTTCCGAGGGACCCCATGGCCAGCGCGATCAACCGTCGAACCTTTCTCCGCATCTCCGGCACCACGGTGGTCGGCGCGGCCGCGGTCACCGCGGGGCTGGCCACCCTGCCCGTGAAGTCCTGGGCGAGCGATCGGGGGCTCACACCCGACCGCGTGGTGCCGACCTTCTGCGAGCTCTGCTTCTGGAAATGCGGGGTGCTCGCCTCCGTGAGGAACGAGAAGGTCTACAAGCTCGAGGGCAACCCCAAGCACCCGCTTAGCAACGGCAAGCTGTGCCCGCGCGGGACCGGCGGCATCGGCGCGCTCTACGATCCAGATCGCCTCAAGACCCCGCTCATCCGCACCAAGGTGAACGGCGAGGACAAGTGGCGCGAGGCCAGCTGGGACGAGGCGCTCACCTACACCGCCACCCGGCTGAACGAGGTGAAGGCGAAGTACGGCGCGCAGAGCATCGCGCTCTTCTCGCATGGCCACGGCGGCGCGTTCTTCAAGACCCTGGTGAAGGCGCTCGGCAGCACCACCATCGTGGCGCCCTCGAACGATCAATGCCGCGGGCCGCGCGAGTCGGGCTTCGAGCTCACCTACGGCGACGTGGTGGGCTCGGTGGAGAACGTGGATACGCCCCACGCGAAGTGCATCGCCTACCTGGGCACGCACCTGGGCGAGAACATGCACAACACCGCGGTGCAGGACCTCTCCGAGGCCAGCGCGCGCGGGTGCACCTTCATCACCGTCGATCCCCGCTTCTCCATCATCGCCAGCAAGTCGAAGTACTGGCTGCCGATCAAGCCGGGCACCGACACCGCGCTGCTGCTCGCGTGGGCGCACGTGTTGATCGACGAGAAGCTCTACCGAGCCGACTTCGTCGAGCAGAACGTGCTGGGCTTCGAGCAGCTCGCCGCGCACGTGAAGGATCGCACGCCGGAGTGGGCGTACCTGGAGACCGGCCTCGAGCCCTCGGTCATCCGCGAGACCGCGCGGGAGCTGGCCCGCAACGCGCCTTCGGCCTTCGTGCACCCCGGCCGTCACGTGGTCTGGTACGGCAACGACACCCAGCGCTCGCGCGCGGTGGCCATCGTCAACGGCCTGCTGGGCAACTGGGGGAAGAAGGGCGGGTTCTACTTCCCCCAGAGCATGGGCATCCCCGGGTACCCGGGCCCCAAGCTGCCGCACGGCGAGAGCTACACGCCGCGGCTCACCTTCCCCCTGGCCACCGCGCCCTGCGCCTACGACGTGGGGCTCGCCTCGGTGAAGGACGGCGACGACGAGGCGCGCATCCACGCCTGGGTGGTCTACGGCTGCAACGTTCCCCTCACCCTGCCGAACACCGCGAAGACCATCGAGGCGATGAAGGCGCTCGACTTCGTGGTGGCGGTGGACACCATGCCCTCCGAGGTCACCGGCTACGCCGACGTGGTGCTGCCCGAGAACACCTACCTCGAGCGCTACGACGATCTGGAGTCGACGCCCTACCGGGTGCCCTACGTGGCGCTGCGACAGCCGGCGGTGGCCTCGCTCTACGACAGCAAGCCCGGCTGGTGGATCGCCAAGTCGCTGGCCGAGAAGCTGGGCCTGGGTGAGTACTTCCCCTGGAAGGACGCCAGGGACTACCTCTCGACCCGCATGGCGAAGGCGAACCTGTCCTTCGAGCAGCTGGAGAAGGACGGGGTGATCGTCGGCCCGGCCGCGGCCATCTACGAAGACGGTCCGCTCACCCTGAAGACGCCCAGCAAGAAGGTGGAGTTCTTCAGCCAGCAGATGGCCGACGCGGGCCTGCCACCGATGCCCGACTACGAGCCCACCGAGGAGCCGCCCACCGGCTACTTCCGCCTGCTCTTCGGCCGCTCGCCGGTGCACACCTTCTCGCGCACCACCAACAACCCCCAGCTCCTGGAGATCGTCCCGGAGAACGAGCTGTGGATCAACACCGAGATGGCCCGCGTGCTGGGCCTGAAGCCCGGAGCGAAGGTGATGCTGGAGAACCAGGACGCGGTCACCACCGGGCCCATCACCCTCAAGGTGACCGAGCGCATCCGCCAGGACTGCGTCTACATGGTGCACGGGTTCGGCCGGGAAGATCGACGGCTCTCGCGCGGCTATGGAAGGGGCGCCTCTGACTCGCGGCTGGTCACGCGCGTGAAGCGCGACCCGGTGATGGGCGGCACGGGCATGAACGTGAACTTCGTCTCCATCTCCCGCTGGAAGGAGGCGTGACATGGCCCGCTACGGCATGACGGTGGACCAGAAGCTCTGCGTCACCTGCAACGCGTGTGTCATCGCCTGCAAGAACGAGAACGCGGTGCCAGAGATGGAAGCGCGCTGCTGGACCGTGCAGGCGGAGCGCGGCGTCTTCCCCCTGCTCACCCTGGAGACGCGCAGCGAGCGCTGCAACCACTGCGAAGACGCGCCCTGCGTGAACGCCTGCCCCACCCGGGCCAGCCACTACGAAGAGGGCGGCATCGTGGTGGTCGACCCGGACAGGTGCGTGGGCTGCAAGGCGTGCATCGTCGCCTGCCCCTACGAGGTCCGCTACATGCACCCCGACGGCTACGTCGACAAGTGCACCTTCTGCATTCACCGCGTGAAGGAGGGGAAGGACCCCGCCTGCGTCACCGTGTGCCCCACGAAGGCGCTCACCTTCGGCGACCTCGATGATCCCCGCTCGGTGATCCACCAGCAGCTGCAGCGGCGCCAATACAAGGTGCTCAAGGCGGAAGAAGACACGCGCCCGAAGCTCTTCTTCCTCACCTGATCTCGAAAGCCACGCTCATGAACATTCCCTGGAACGAGATTGTCGATCGGAACGGGCTCCTCACCGTGCCTGACCTGTTGCTGGTGCGCGACGGAGACCTCCCTCATCAGGCCCGAGGCAAGCGCCTGCTGCAGGCGCTCCTGGTGGTGGCGTTGGTGGGCGCGGTCGCGGCGGTGACCGCCTTGCTCAAAGGGCATCACGTGATGGGCACGACCTCGGAGATCGCCTGGGGCGTGCTGATCGCCACCTACGTGTTCTTCGTGGTCTCCAGCACGGGGCTGTGCCTGGTCAGCTCGCTGGGACACGTGTTCGGCTTCAAGGTCTTCGAGCCGATCGCGAAGAAGGCCATCTTCCTCGCGTTCGTCACCTTGCTGGTCGGCTTCTCGGTGATCGCCACGGAGATCGAGGCGCCCTTCAAGCTGATGAAGTGGGTGGTCCTCTCTCCCAACCCTGCTGCCCCCATCTGGTGGATGGGCGCGCTCTACGGCCTCTACATGGTGCTCATCGGCGCAGAGCTGTACTTCCTCTTCGTCAAGGATCACCGCAAGGCGAAGCTGGTCGGCCTGGTGAGCGTGATCGCCGCGGTGGCTGCGCACTCGAACCTGGGCGCGGTGTTCGGCCTGAGCCATGCGCGGTCTTTCTGGTACGGGCCGCTGCTCCCCATCTATTTCATCGCCTCGGCCCTGGTGTGCGGCTCGGCCCTGCTGATCCTCATCGTCACCCTGGGTGACTACTTCGGCAACGAGCGAACGCTGCGGCCACAGAACGTGAAGCTGGTGGACGCGCTGAGGAAGCTGCTCGCGCTCTTCATCCTCATCGTCGTGTTCTTCACGACGTGGAAGATGATCACCGGCGTGCAGGGCCAGCACTACGGCAAGTACGAGGTGACGATGGCCTCGCTCACCGGCCCGCTCTTCGTGAGCTTCTGGCTGTTCGAGGTGCTGCTGGGAATGGTGGTGCCGCTGGTGCTGCTGCTGGGGCCCTGGCGCCGCTCGTGGCGCGCGGTGTCGCTGGCGGCGTTCCTGCCGATGCTGAGCGTGTTCGTGATGCGGTACAACTTCGTGCTCCAGGGGCAGATGTTCTCGCTCAAGCCCGTCGTCGGTCACCTGGGAGAGCGCTACGCGTACGCCCCGCCGTTCAAGGGCAACCCCGAGGGCTTCCTCTCGTACACGCCGTCCATCGTGGAGGCGTTGATCGTCGCCGGGGCGATCGCCGCCGCCACGCTGCTCTTCGTCGCAGGCCTGCGGGCGCTGCGGCTCATCGACAAGGAGGCCTGAGATGGCCGATTCCATTCCAGCTGCGCCGCTCGAGCCCCCGGTGCCTGTCGAAGTCTCCCCCGCGCCGGAGCCCATCGCCGCCATTCCGGCTGCGCAGCTCGAGGTGCCGGCGCCTGCCGAAGTCCCGGCTGCGCCGGTGATTGGCGCCGAGGCGAAGCCCGAGCCTCAGCCGTATTGGAACTCGTACAAGGCCGGCGCGGTGCTGGGGCTGGTGCTGCTCGCCGCCTTCGTCTTCACGGGCCGAGGGCTGGGCGCCTCGGGAGCCGTGACCCGCATGGCGGCGTACTCGCTGCAGAAGGTCGAGGCCTCGCTCCACGGCGGCACCTCGGCCGAGGCGGACACCCTGGCCAAGAACAACACCTACACCGGGCAGTACTTGAAGGGGCCCGCGGACCCCCTCGACGACTTCCTCGTCTACATGCTGGTCGGCGTGGTGGTGGGCGGCTTCCTCAGTGGCGTGCTCGCGCGGCGGGCGAGCTTCGAGGTGGTGCACGGCCCGCACTCGAACATCGGGCGAAGGCTCGCGCTCGCGGGGCTGGGCGGCGTGCTGTCCGCCTTCGGGGCGCGGTTGGCTCGCGGGTGCACCTCGGGGCAGGCGCTCACCGGCGGCGCCACGCTCGCGCTGGGGAGCTGGGTGTTCATGCTCGCCGTCTTCGCCGGCGGCTACGCCATCGCCTGGTTCGTCAGAAAGGAGTGGATCTGAAATGGAACCGCTGGCACCGATTTCGAAGATCGCGGAGTGGGGCCCCAACACGGTGATCGCCGTCGCCGCGCTGCTGGGGGTGGGGTTTGGCTTCGTGCTGGAGCGCGCGGGCTTCGGCAACGCCAGGACGCTGGCCGGGCAGTGGTACGGCTACAACTTCGCGGTGCTGCGGGTGATGTTCACCGCCATCGTGGTGGCGATGCTGGGCCTGTTCGGCCTCGTCGCGCTGGGGGTGGTCGACCTCTCGCTGGTGTACGTGAATGACACCTTCCTCTGGCCGCAGCTGATCGGCGGGCTCATCTTCGGAGTGGGCTTCGCGGTGGGCCAGTACTGCCCGGGCACGGCGGTGGTGGCGTGCGCGACCGGGAAGATCGACGCCATGGTCTTCATGGGCGGCTTCTTCGGCGGGTTGATCGCGTTCTTCTTCGCCTACGACACGCTGGAGACGTTCTACCTGAGCGGGGACCTGGGCCGGGTGCTCCTGCCTGACGCGCTGGGCATTCCCGTGGGCGTGGTGGTGGTGGGCGTGGTGGCGATCGCGCTGGGAGCGTTCGCGCTCACCCACGTGCTCGATCGGAAGTTCGCGGCGAAGAGGGCGACGCCATGAAGAAGCTCTTCGGAAAGAGTGGGCTCACCTTCGGTGCGGTGTTGCTGGTGGCGAGCGTGGCGGTGGCGGCGCTGTCCTTTCGCGGGGAGCCGAAGCGGAAGCTGCGGTTCGGGGTCTCCCAGCGCTCGCGCACGGTGACTCCGGCCGAGCTGGCCTCGTGGATCATCGAGGGCCGGCGCGACTTCGCGGTGATCGACCTGCGCGACCAGGACGAGTTCAAGAAGGGTCACGTGCGCGACGCCGTGAGCTGCGGCACCTGCCACGACACCGCCGAGGAAGGCCGCAAGGACTCGCAGGAGACCTTCATCGATCTCTCCAAGAAGCTGGTGCTCTACACCGACACCGGCGACGAGACGGTGGATCTGCCGAAGTCGCTGGCGAAGAACCCGCGGCTGTACACGCTCACCGGCGGCTACGAGGCGTGGCAGCGCGAGGTGCTGGCCCCGGTCACCTTCGGGGGCGAGACGACCACCGAGCAGCTGCAGCTCAAACAACGCCAGGACGCGGTGCGCGCGTTCTTCGCCGGGGAGCGGCCCGCCTCGAGCAAGCCGGCAGTGCTGCCGCTGGCGCCCATCAAGCGGAAGTCGGAACACCAGCCGGCGGGCCCGCGCGAAGGCTGCTGAGAGAA
>VFKJ01000199.1 GCA_009885595.1 Myxococcales bacterium
GCCGCCCGCTCACCCGCGGGCAGAAGCTGCCCTTCACCCGCTCGCAGTACGACGCCTTGCTGGCCCAGCGGCCCGAGGGCGAACGGGTGCTGGCGCAGGCCTGGGCGAGGGTCACCCGCATCGACACCTCGGGCGGGGTGGCGCGGGAGCTGAGCAAGCGCTCGAGGCGCGCCCCGAAGTCCGGCCGCGGACCACCCGGGCCGCGCGCGCTGGTGCACGCCACCTTCTGGCGCAGCGCCGCCGACGCGCACGTGCTCGCGCTGCTGGGGGAACGGTTCGCGCCCCTCACGCTGCTCGAAGGCGAGCGCATCGACGCGCTGCGCTTTCTCCTCGCGCGCGAGGGCGACGGGGCGGCGCGGCTGCCCGGGGGTGGGCCGCGCGGGGCGCTGCTGATGCTCGCGCACGAGCTGACCGCTTCTCCCGAGGGGCGCGCCCCGCTCCGGGGGGGCCACGCGCAGGTGCGGGCCTGGGCCGCCCTCGCCGATGGGCTCGAAGGCGATGAGGACTGGCGGCGGCTGCGAGATGGACTGCGAGCGTTGGCCGCGCGCAGCTTTCGCTCGGCGCTGCCGCCGCTGTATCGGGTGGGTAAGCCCACCCAGAAGGTGGCGTTGCCCGAGCGCCTGACGGACTTCTTCTCGCAGCAGGAGTGACGTGTATGAGCAAGAGACCTCCGAGGTTTCCCCCGGAGGTCTTGCTGCAAGTCAGGTCAGGCGGCGCTTCTCTTAGAGCTCGCGGCTCATCAGCAGGCGCAGCTTGCCGCTCTTCTTCGAGACCACCGTGGCGACCGTGGTGAAGCCGACCTTGCGGTAGAACGAGACGGCGGGGCCGTTCGCGGGGTCGACGCGCAGCGCCAGCGTCTTGCGGTTCATGTCGCGCGCCACCGCGAGTCCCTGATCCAGCAGCACGTGGCCGAGCCCCTTCTGGCGGAACTCGTTCTTCACCACGATGTTGCGCAGGTAGGCGGCGCCTGGAACGGGGCCATCGCGCTCGATGGTGACGTAGCCGCAGACCGCGCCGTTGAGCTTGCCGACCGAAATGAACGGGCGGAGCTTCGTGAGCGCCTCGAGGCTCTCTGCGTGCGTCTCACCACGCTGCTTCCAGGGCTCGCTGCCCGATCTGAGGCCGGCGAGCAGGTTCATGTCTTCATCGGTGGGCGGGGCGAACTTCACCTGCTTCCAATCAGTTGGCATCGCCATCGGCGGGGTTGGGTTGGTACCCGGCATCCCTTCAAGCTGCTTGTCGGTCATCGCCACTCCTCCACGGTGTACTGCTCGGCTCGGCCAGTACTGATCCTAACCACCATCTCCAACGTCGTGCACCAGCAGACATTTCAATGAGGGGGTAGCTGATGTGGCCTTTCTGCACACCTGAGCGTCCGGACCACGGGTAGTTCTTGGCGGGTCAGGCGGTTGGGCCCACAATCCCCCGACGTGCAACTGAATCACGCCCAGCGCGAACTCACCGTCAAGATCGTCTATTACGGTCCCGGTCTTTCGGGGAAGACGACCAACCTCCAGATGGTGCACCAGCGAACGAGCCCCGAGGTCCGGGGCCGACTGCTGACCGTCGAGACCCACGACGACCGCACCCTGTTCTTCGATCTGCTCCCTGTCTTCTTCAGCACCGCCAACGGTTTCAAGGTGAAGGTCAAGCTGTTCACCGTGCCCGGCCAGGTGATTCATAACGCCACCCGCCGCATCGTGCTCCAGGGGGCCGACGCGGTGGCCTTCATCGCCGACAGCCGCCGCGCCGCCGCCGCCGAGAACAACGCCTACTGGAAGAACCTCGTCGAGAACATGAAGGAGAACAACCTCGACCCCGCCCAGGTTCCGGTGGTCATTCAGTACAACAAGCGCGATCTGCCCGACACCAAGACGGACGCGGAGATCGAAGAGACGCGCAAGAAGGGCAAGGAGCAGGTGGTCGGCGCCATCGCCATTCGGGGCATCGGGGTGCTGGAGACGCTCTACGCGGTGCTGCAGTCGGCCTTCCGCAGCCTGGAAGCGCGCGCGGGCCTGACCAAGAACATCGGCCTGGGCGAGCGCGAGTTCCTCACCCAGGTGTTCGCCAACATCGACGTCAGCGGCACGGAGCTCGAGCGGGTGCTGCCGCCCCGCACTCCCGGAGCCCGTCCGTGAGGCAAGGAGAGTCCGTCCTCCAGCGACGCATCGCGCTGGGAGAGCTGCTCGACACCGAGTCCTTCACCGAGGTGGTGAAGGGCTTCGTGGAGCTCTATCGGGTCGGCATCAAGGTGTTCGACGAGAAGGGCGCCAAGCTCGCCGACATCAAGGTCGGCAACGGCGACTTCTGCGGCTACGTCTTCAGCTTTCCCGAGGGGCGGCGCCGCTGCACCGCCACCGTGGGCCGGGTCAAAGACGGCCCGCTGGCGGCCAGCCATGGCGCGCGGCTGCCGGTGCTGGAGGCGGACCTGGTGCCCCTGGCCAAGGGCATGCTGACGGTGCCCTGCTTCACCGGGCTGCGGTACCTGATCGTGCCCATCCTCTGGGAAGGCGACTCGATGGGGCGGGTGGTGTTCGGGCCGTTCATGCCCGACGACCTGGCTGACTTCCCTCCCGGGACGCTCACGGAGATCGCCCAGGCCTTCGACGTGGGCAACGCCAGCGGCCTGGTGGCGAAGGTGCGGCGCGCGCCCGAGGGCACCATCGCGCGGGTGATGCTGCACTTCGGGCAGCTGATGCAGACGATGCTCTTCGGCGGTCAGAAGATGTTCCTGACCACGCAGCTGCACATCGAGGCCACCCTCGAGAACAACCGCGAGCTCGAGGAGCGCAACAAGAAGCTGGAAGAGGCGAACAACCGCCTGAAGGAGCTCGATCGCCTCAAGAGCGCCTTCCTCGCCACCGTCAGCCACGAGCTGCGCACGCCGCTGACCTCGATCATCGGCTACTCCGAGATGCTGGCCGAGGGGCTGGCCGGCCCGCTCAACGGCGAGCAGGTCGACTACGTGCGCACCATCATGGAGAAGGGTGAGACGCTGCTGAAGCTGATCAGCAGCATCCTGGACATCTCGCAGATCGAAGCGGGGAAGGTGCGCCTCAACTTCGAGCCGATGGACGCGGTGGAGTTGATCAACGGCTCGCTCTCGAGCCTGCGCCCGCAGGTGCAGAAGAAGGGCGTGGCGCTCGAGGCGAAGCTGCCCTCGAAGATGCCGATGGTGCACGGCGATCGCGACCGCCTGCGGCAGGTGGTGGTGAACCTGCTCACCAACGCGGTGAAGTTCACGCCCAAGGGTGGCCGGGTGGCCGTCACCCTCACTGAGATTCAACAGCAACCCGACTTGAACGCCCTGGGCTACCGCATCCTGGTGGAGGACTCGGGGGTGGGCATTCCCTCCGACTCGTTCGACAAGATCTTCAACAGCTTCTACCAGGTCGATTCTTCGTCCACGCGCGAGTACGGCGGCGCGGGGCTGGGGCTGGCCATCGTGAAGAGCTTCGTGGAAGGGCACGGCGGGGTGGTGCGGGTCGCTTCCGAGATGGGCCACGGCTCGCGCTTCACGCTCGTCTTGCCGGTCACGCCGTCGTCGCAGGCGCAGGTGTTGATCACGCCGCCGGTCACCTCGGTCTCGCCGGCGGACGATCGCTTTTAACTGTCTCCCTCTCCCCCGCGCGGGAGAGGGTTGGGGAGAGGGCTTACCAAGTAC
>VFKJ01001029.1 GCA_009885595.1 Myxococcales bacterium
GCGCGGTGAGGTAGCCGCAGGCGGTCGATTCCACGTAGCCCTCCACGCCGGTGATCTGCCCGGCGAAGAAGAGCCGGGGTTCGGTCTTGAGCGAAAGACTCTTCGAGAGCAGCCGCGGGCTGTCCAGGAAGGTGTTGCGGTGGATCTGGCCCATCCGGATCCACTCGGCGTTCGCCAGGCCGGGAATGAGGCCGAAGATGCGCTTCTGCTCGGGCCAGGTGAGCCGCGTCTGAAAGCCCACCAGGTTCCAGGCCGTGCCGGCGCGATCTTCCATGCGCAGCTGCACCACCGCGTGCGGCTGGCGGCCGGTGCGGGGATCGACGAGGCCCACCGGCTTCATCGGCCCGTACGCCAGGGTGTCTTCTCCGCGCTCGGCCATCACCTCGACGGGCAGACAGCCCTCGAAGTACTTCGGTTCTTCGAACGCGTGGGGGATCACCTTCGCGCCCGCCACCAGCTCGGCCACGAAGCGGGTGTACTCGTCTTTCGAGAGCGGCAGGTTCAGGTAGTCGTCGCTGCCGCCCTTGCCGTAGCGCGACTGCCGGAACGCGATGGACTGATCGATCGAGTCGGTCGCGACGATCGGCGCGATGGCGTCGTAGAAATAGAGCTTCGCGCCCAGGTGCGGGGCGAGCGCGTCGGTGAGCGCTTCCGAGGTGAGCGGGCCGGTCGCGAACACCACCGTGCCCTCGGGAATGGCCGTCACCTCTCCTGGCACCACGGACAGCGAAGGCATCGCCTGCAGCGAGCGCTGCACGTCGGCCGAGAACAGCTCGCGGTCGACGGCCAGGGCATCACCTGCCGGCACCCGCTGGCGATCGGCGGCGCCCAGAATGAGCGAGCCCACCCGGCGCAGCTCGGCGTGGAGCAGGCCAATCGCGCTCTGGGGGTTGTCCGATCGAAGCGAGTTGCTGCAGACCAGCTCCGCGAAGCCGGGGCTCTGGTGCGCGGGCGAGCGCTTCTGGGGCTTCTGCTCGCGCAGCACCACCAGGTGACCCAGGCGCGCCAGCTGATAGGCGCACTCGGAGCCCGCGAGGCCCGCGCCGATGACGGTGATGGGTTCAGAAGGCGCCATGCGTTTGAAACCCTCGCCGCACTGCCGCGCACGCGAGGCTCAGCCGCGCGACTTCAGTCCGGGTTCTTCTGGAGAATGATGAAGCGGAAGTTCTCGAGCTCGTTCTGGCCGGCCGTATACAGCACCGACGAGAGCAAGTCGTAGGACACCCGCTTGTCGCCGATGATCGAGACCTCCCGGTTGAAGGGAGAGCTGGGGTTGCGCTCGGCGATGTACTTGAGCTTCTCGACTTCCTTCTTCAGCGCGGCGTCGAGCGGGAGGATCAGCTTGCCCTGCAGGTCGCCGCCCCTCACGGCCGCGTTGGTGAGATCGACCCTCTTCTTGTCCCCCACCATGATCGACTTGGGCGTCACGGTGATGGCGATGGTGTCCTTCGGGGTCGCGCGCGCGGTCGACATCGGCGGGCGCACGTCTTCAGAGGCCGTCACCGTGATCGACGAGGCGCTGAACGACTTGATGAGGAAGACCAGGATGATGGTCATCAGGTCCATCATCGCGGTGATGTTCAGTTCCTTGATCTCACCTTCGGCCTCGCGGTCGCGGCGCTTCTTGCGCGCCATCGCCTTGCGAAACCGCATGCGCTGCCGATCGTCGTCGGTGATCCCCAGCCCGTTGGCTTCAGGCTGTGCGGCAGTCGGGGGCGCCATCTAGAAGCTCGCCAGGGTGACGTCGGGGAAGAGCAGCTTGCGATCGGCCGTCTCGCGCGTGGCGTCCATGGTGGAGACCAGCGCGTCGTAATCAGTGTCGGCTTCGGCGGCGATGATGACCTTGCTCTCCGTGGGGAAGGTCGTCTTGATCTCCATCATCTTCGCGGTGAGCGCGTCGTAGTCGTAGGTGCCGTCGGCCTTGCGCGGAATGGTGGGCGCGCCTTCACCGGGCGCGGCAGAAGGCTCGCCCTGGCCCAGCACGCCGCCGGTGGCCGCGATGTAGAAGCCGCCCTTGGCCACCGCCACGGTCAGGTTGAGCGCCGGCTTGTCGTTGTCTCCGCCACCACCCGCGCCCGCCCCGTAGTTGGGGGCGTTGACGTTCAGCATGCCGAAGGTGGCGAGGCCCGCCATCGACAGCAGCATGAAGATGATCAGGTTCATGAGAATGTCGAGGTACGGGATGATGTTCAGCTCGCCCCCTTCCTCATCTTCCCTGGGCTTGATCTTCCGTCTGGAGAAATAGAAGGCCATGGCTTGCTCGCTCACCTCACCTGACAGCAGGTGAGGTTTGGCGGTTCCTCATGAGGCCTTCTCGAAGTCCATCGCGCTCGTCTCACCGGCAGCGCGGCGGCCCAGCAGGTTCTCCAGCTTCATCGCCTGGAGCTCGACCGTCTCGATCATCTTCTTCGCGTACGCGGTGAGGAAGAGGTGGGCGATGATGCACAACACGGCGATCGTGAGGCCCGTGAAGGTGTTGTACATGGCTTCCGAGATGCCCTTGCTGAGCATCGCCTGCTTCTGATCGGCGGGCACGTTGCCCAGCGAGCGGAAGGTCCCGATCAGACCGAACACGGTGCCGACGAGGCCGACGAGGGTGGCGATGTTCGCCAGCGACCACAGCCACGGAATGCGCGCGCCGATGTGCGGGATGTTCTCGAGGATCGACTCTTCGAGCGCCTTGGCGACCTCGATCTCACCGCGGTTGGCCCGGGTGAGGCCCGCGCGCACCACCTTCGCCAGGGGCGAGTTCGGCGCGGCGCCGCACAGCTTCACCGCGCGGTCGGGGTTGCCCGCCATCACCAGCTTGGTGATCTGCTCCATGAAGGGGCCGGCGTTGAGGTTGTAACGGAAGAAGAGCGTGATGATGCGCTCGATCACGATCGCGACCGCGGCCGCAAACCAGAAGATGTTGATGTACAGAAAGAGACCGCCGTCGTGGAAGAAACCCACGATGAGGTCTTTGAGGCTTTCCTTGGCGGGTTCCGCGGCGAGCACCACGTCAAGAGAGTGCTGCAGCAGGACTTGGGCGGACATGTTGTTTCGGCTTTCCTTTCAGCCAAGCAGTCGAAGAACGCGCAGTTTCTAGTTGGCGCACCCCAGTTGGTCAACATTGGAGATCCTCAGCGTTTTTCGTAGCGGCGGCCTCCCTTGTGGAGCACCGCGCCAAAGACCTCCAATTCCACGAGCGCACCTGACAGTTCGCCCGAGGTGAGGGTTGGCAGCGCACACTGGAGCGCCTCGAAGTCAGCCGCCCCCCGCCTCAGCTGATCGAGCAGGAGGCGCGCCGCCACGCTGAGCTGCGAGAGGTCGAGTTCCACGGGTTCAGAGGGAGACATCGACCCGGTCAGCCCCGCCGCGTCCAGCAGATCGGTGACGTCGAGGTGCAGCCGCGCCTTTCCCGCGCGCAGCAGCTCGTTGGACCCCTTGGCGGTGTCGTCCCACGGCTCGCCCGGCGTCACCAGCAACGGGCGGCCCTGCTTCAACGCCGCTTTGGCGGTGTGGAGCGCGCCTGACTCTTCGGGAGCCCGCACCACCAGCACCGCGTCGCTGGCGCCCGAGATGAGCCGGTTGCGAAGGGTGAAGCTGTTGAGGTTGGCGCGGAAGCCGGGCGGATACTCGGACAGGAGCGTGCCCCCTCCGTTGAGGATCGCCTGGCAGATCTCGCGTTGGCGCTCGTCGATCTGGTCGAGCGCGCAGCCCAGGAACGCCCACGTCTCGCCGCCCACGCGCAGCGCCCCGCGGTGGGCCGCTTGATCGATGCCGCGGGCCGCCCCGGACACGATGCACAGCCCGTAGCGTGCTGCTTCCGCGGCGTTGTCTTCCACGCGGAGCTGCAGGCCCGTCGCCGTGTTGCGGGTGCCCACGATCGCCAGCCGGCGGCGCGGGGGCGCGTCGGCGGCGGGCCCAAAGACGAAGAGCATCGGCGGCGCGTCACTGAGGGTCTCCAGGCGCGAGGGGAAGGCGTCGTCGCCCGCGAACAGGATTCGCGCCTGGTGCTCCTTGCAGGCCCGCTCCACCGCGTCGGCCGCAGCGGCCAGGCACGGCAGCGCCATCAGCCGCTCGTAGGCCTCGCCCTGCCACTCGATGAACGGAGCCCAGGCGGCGGGGGGCTTCTCGAGCAGCTCACCCAGCGGTCCCTGCCGCTTGCGGATCTGGGCGAGCGTGACCGGACCGACGCCCTGAATCGACCACAGCCCCGCCGTCGCCCGCCGTTCAGCAGTGTCCATCAGACCGCTTTACCGCAGCGGTCTGACATCTGGTTTCTGCGCTAGCGCGCGGCGCGCTTGCCGTTGCCCGAGGCGCGGATCTCGGCGTGATCGCCGAGCACGAACTCGCGAATGGAGCTGGAGACCAGGCACAGGCTCGCCTTCGCCTTCACCTCGAAGGCGATGCACTGGCCGATGTCCTCCCGGGGGAAGGCCTCGTCGATCACGGTGGGCTGCATCAGCGCGACCTGCGGCAACGGGTCGTGCTGGCGCCAGATGGTGAAGACGTTGCCGATCTTGACCCCGTCGTCGCTGCCCTTGTCCATGATGGCCAGCGAGTTCTCGCCCAGCATCGCCGGGTAACGGCGCACGTCGGCGACCACGAAGACGTCCTTCACGTCGCGCTCGTTGGGCCGGGGCGCGACGGCGCGCATGACCGGCTCGTTGAGGGGGCCGAGCAGATCGCCGCGGCGCACTTCGTCGTACTGCTTGATGAGCTGCACGGTGGCGTGGTTGTCCTTCTCGACCCGAACCACGCGCGCCTCGGCGAGGATCTCGGTCATGTAGCCGATCGAGTCGTGCGTCACCGGGTGAATGATCTCGCCCCCGCGGCGGAAGACCAGGTAGCTCTCGCCCAGGCGCGGCGCCTTCTTGCCGAACCGCACGTAGATGCGATCGGGGTACGACAGCATGGTCGCCTCGGAGAAGGAACCGTACAGCTGGCCCGATTCCTCGACCTCGCGGTTGGTGACGAAGCCGGGCGAGGCCACGCTGATGGCGTTCTTCGGGCGGAAGCCGATCTGGCCGACGACGTTCACCTTGTCGTCGTACATCTCGCCCTGCTCCACCTCGGCCGCGGGCTGCCCCACCTCGACCTGGGTGGGCACCTCTTCGCCCGAGCCGTAGAAGCGCACCTCGTTGCCCGGGTAGATCCAGTGCGGGTTGGCGATCTCCGGGTTGTACGACCACACCTTGGGCCAGTACCAGGGGCTGCCCAGGAACTTCTGCGAGAGGTCCCAGAGGGTGTCGCCCTTCTCGACGGTGTGCTGCGTGCCCGGCGCCGAAGCCTTGCCGGTGCTCGAGGGCTTCTTGCCGTCGGGCTTCTCCGGCGCGATGGTCGAGCTGCCCTCGGGGGCCGAGGTGTCGTCCTCTCCCTGCTCGTTCTGCTCGTCGTCACTCTGCGCGAGCGCGCGCAGCGGCGAGATGGTGAGCAGCACGAGTGATGCGGTCAGCAGCAAGTGGCGCATGAGAACCTCTTTACGGAGAACCAACGGGAGTCTGAGACGAAGAGAGGAGGCGGGCCTGCGCTTGCGTCGCCGCGGCGGTGCCCGGAAAGCTGGAGACGATCTGTTCCCAGGTGGCGCGCGCTTCGCGGGGCCCCTTGAGCTTGAGGCGGCAGTCGGCGAGCCGCAGCATCGAGTCGAGCACCGCGTCGCCTGCGGGGTATTGGCTGATCACCCGCTCGAACTGCTGCGTGGCGTGCTCGAGCTCCTTCGCGGAGAGGAAGGCCATGCCCGAGAGGTAGAGCGCGTTGTCCGCCCGCGGGTGCCGCGGCCAGTCGGTGACGAACTGCTGCATCTGGGCGACGCCTGCTTCCGACTGGCCCGTCTTCATCATCTCGAGTCCGCGCGAGAACTGCGCCTCGGCCATCGAGAGATCGGCGTCGTCGGGCGGGGCGGTCTTGAGCTCCTGGGTGATCGTCTCGGCCGGCTCGGCGATCTCCACCTCGGTGTCGAGCTTCGGCGCGGCCTCTTTGCGCGGCTTGAGCTTCACCACGGTCAGCGGAGGCAAGGCGTCGGTGGGGGCCAAAGCCCGGGACGAGGACGGCGCGGCAGACGGCTGGGGCGCGCGGGCGACTTTCTTCTCTGCCTCCAGGCGATCGAGCCGCGCTTCCAGCCGCGCGTTCTCCGTGCGCAACGCGCGCATCGACGAGACCAGCTCGGCGTGCTCGGCGCGGGTGACGGCATCCGTCGTCGCGCACCCGAAGCTGAGCGCGAGACAGGCAATGGCGGTGATGGGGCGAATGGCAGTCAGAGGATAGGGACCCGCTTCTCAGGGGGTCAAGAAAAGGCCCCCGTCTGTCCTGCTACAGGGCTGCAGCGGCCGGGCTGCCGCAGCTGATGAACGAGAGGTGGCGCCCGGTGACCCCGTGCTCGCGGCGGTGCGAGAAGAACCGACCCTCACACCTCGTGCATTGCGGCAGGGTGGCCACGTGGCTTTCGCGCACCCCCACCCGCGCCAGCGTCTGCCTGACGGCGCCAGGAAGATCGAGGCGCGGCCTGGGTTGGTCGGGCGCCTGCGACACCACCTCGCGCCCGAACTGGGCCCCGAAGCGCCCCGCCAGCGCTGCGTCGACCTCGAAGCAGCAGCGCTGAATGCAGGGGCCGATGGCCACGCGCAGCTCCTCGACCTTCCCGCCGTGGGCGATCAGCTGCTCGATGGTGCGCGCGACGATCTCGGAGTGAACCCCGCGCCAGCCGGCGTGCACGGCCGCCACCCGGCCCCGCGGATCTTCGATCAGGATCGGCAGGCAGTCGGCCGTGCGCACGCCCACCGC
>VFKJ01000294.1 GCA_009885595.1 Myxococcales bacterium
CGGGGGCGGTGAGTACGGGCCCGGGTGGCATCGCGCGGCGCTCACCCACCACCGGCAGCGCGCCTACGACGACTTCGCCGCGGTGGCGGAAGCGCTGATCGGTCGGAAGGTCACCCGCACCCAGAAGCTGGGCATTCTGGGGGGGAGCAACGGCGGGCTGTTGGTGGGCGTGATGCTCACCCAGCGCCCGGAGTTGTTCGGCGCCATCGTCTGCCAGGTGCCGCTGCTCGACATGAAGCGTTACCACCTGCTGCTGGCCGGCGCGTCGTGGATGGAGGAGTACGGAGATCCTTCGAAACCCGACGACTGGCTCGCGCTCTCACAGTTCTCGCCGTACCAGAACGTGAAGTCGGGCGTGAAGTACCCGCGCACGCTGTTCACCACCTCGACGAAGGACGACCGGGTGCACCCGGGCCACGCGCGCAAGATGGTGGCGCGGTTGCTCGAGCACGGCTCCGACGTCCTCTATTACGAGAACATCGAGGGTGGGCACGGCGGCGCGGCGGACAACGCGCAGAAGGCGCAGATGAACGCGCTCGCCTTCACCTTCCTCCAGCAGCAGCTCGGCCTGCAGTGAGGCGTTCGCGGCTGGTGTCCCGGTTGCTGGCCCTCGCCTTCGCCGTCGCGACGGTGCCCGCGCTCGCGGAAGGCGGAGGCCACTCCGATCCCGCGGCGCCGGTGGTGCTGGCGCTCGCCATCATCCTGGTGGCCGCGAAGATCGGCGGCGACGTGGCGGTGCGCGTCGGGCAACCGGCGGTGCTGGGCGAGCTGCTCATGGGCGTGGTGTTGGGCAACGTCTCGCTGCTCGGGCTCTTCGTGTTCGAGCCCATCGCCACCAACGCGTTCCTCGACATGTTCTCGCGGGTGGGGGTGATCATCCTGCTCTTCGAGGTGGGGCTCGAGAGCACCGTGTCGCAGATGATGAAGGTCGGCGTCTCGGCCTTCCTGGTCGCGTGCGTGGGCGTGATCGTGCCCTTCGCGCTGGGGTACCTGGTGACGCGCGGGCTGTTGCCGAATCACTCGCCGTACGTGGCGCTGTTCATCGGCGCCACCCTGACGGCGACGTCGGTGGGCATCACCGCGCGCGTGCTCAAGGACCTGGAGAAGAGTCAGACCCCGGAGGCGCGCATCGTGCTGGGCGCGGCGGTGATCGACGACGTGCTGGGCCTCGTCATCCTCGCGGTGGTGACCGGGGTGATCGCGGCGGCCGATCGCGGCGACCAGCTGGCGCTGAGCGAGGTGGCGATCACGCTGGGGAAGGCGGTGGCGTTCCTGGTGGGCTCGCTGGTGCTGGGCGTGTGGCTCTCGCCCAGGCTCTTCCAGCTGGCCTCGAGGCTGAGGGCGCGCATGGTGCTGCTCGCGTTCGCGCTGAGCTTCTGCTTCGGGCTCGCGTGGCTGGCCGACTTCATCGGGCTGGCGCCCATCGTCGGCGCGTTCGCGGCGGGGCTCATTCTGGAAGACGTGCACTTCAAGGACTTCAAGGAGAAGCAGCCCGAGACGCTCGAGCAGCTGGTGCACCCCATCTCGTACTTCCTGGTGCCGGTGTTCTTCGTGCTGATGGGCATGCGCACGGACCTGCATTCCTTCGTCGCGCCAGGGGTGCTCTCGCTGGCGGCCACGCTCTGCGTGGTGGCGATCGCGGGGAAGCTGGTGGCCGGCGTGGGCGCGAGGGGCAAGGGCCTCGATCGCCTGAGCATCGGCGTCGGCATGGTGCCGCGTGGCGAAGTCGGCCTCATCTTCGCCAGCATCGGCAGCCAGCTGACCGTGAAGGGGGAAAAGGTGGTCGACTCGCAGATCTTCTCGGCGGTGGTGGTGATGGTGATCGTCACCACCATGGTGACGCCGCCGGTGCTCAAGTGGTCGCTCAACCGGAAGCAAGCGGCGCTGCCCCCCGTGCAGCCCGTCCCTGACAAATGAAGGAGTCCGGCCCCGTGTCGTTCGGGTTCACCTCGGGGTTGGTGGAAGCGTTGCTGCGTGGCGCGAAGCGGGGCTGAGCGATTCGCGCACCCGCAGCTCGAGCTGGTCCATCAGGGTCGCGATGCGCCCGTTGAGCCGCGACACCGCCGCGCCGTACAGCAGCCGCGCCAGGCCGAACGCGCCCAGCAGCGTCGCGCCCAGGCCGGCGGCGCCCGCGTACCAGGGCAGGTGCGCGACGACCGGGAGGATCCACGCGAGGTTGGTGCCGAGCCCGCCACCCACCCCGCCCATCAGGCCGCCGAAGAGGCCACCCGCCAGTTGCCCCGAGTTCACCTCGAAGCGAATGACGGTCTTGCCGTCGCGGGGGAAGACGTTGAGTTCGGTGAGGCCGCCATTGCGCGAGAAGCTGCTCCAGGTGAGCGAGCGGCCCACCGAGGAGATCTGGCTCATCATCCCGGTCGACCCCATCACCGAGCGGATCTCCGCGGCGAGGCGCTCGTGCATCGCCGCGGTCAGCTCGCCGTCGACCTCGCGCTCGAAGACGTGGCGCAGCGGCGCGCCAGCGAGCTTCGTGCCGAGGCTCTGCTCGCCGCGCTTCTGCTCGAGTTCCTGGGCAGCGCGGCGCACCAGCGAGGGGTCGAGCCCGGCTTCCTTCGCGATGGCCTCGATCTCCGCGAGCGCGAGGGTGGGGCGCTCGAGCTGCTTCTTTCGCTCGAGGCTCGAGGTGCGCCGGAGGATCTCCTGCACCTCCTCTGAGCCGTACTGGCGGGGCGGCTGCGTGCGCTCGGAAGGCATGAGCGCAGTGGATCATCTGGAACCGGTCACGTCGAGCGATGTCGAGACGCGCGCGCCCCTCGACTTCGCTCAGGGTGAGCGGTTGGAGCTCCCTCAGCCGAAGCCCTGGGGTGGCCTCTGTGAGGTCGCCGACTTGCGCGGCTCTCCGGTGGGGCCGAATATCGAACTGATGCTCCGCCTTCGCCTCGGGATGTTGTGCTGCGCCGCGCTCATCGCGGCCTGCGACAAGCCCGTGCCCGCCGAGTGCGATCCCGGCAAGACGTATTCCTGCTTCGGCGGTCCCGCGGGCACTGACGGAGTCGGCGTCTGCCGCCGCGGCTCGGCGCTGTGCATGGCGGCCGGGAAGCTCGGCGCCTGCGAAGGAGAGCTCGTCCCCTCGCCGGAGCTGTGTGACGGCGACGACAACGACTGCGACGGCCAGGTCGACGAGGACGTCACCAACGCCTGCGGCGGCTGCACGTTGCTGGAGCACCAGCCCGGCGACGCCTGCCCCCCTTGCGGCACCTACGCGTGCGCCGGGCGTGAAGCCGTCACCTGCAGCGGCGGTCGCCTGAACAACTGCGGCCAGTGCAACGAGCCCGACGTCACCGGCCTCGCGATCGCGTGCGTGGGGAGCAACGGCTGTCCGGGGAACACGGCGTGCCCCGACGCAGGCAGCAGCCCGGTGTGCGCCGCGTCGGAGAAGAACAACTGCGGCGTGTGCGGCGCGATGACGGTGGCCGGGCTGGGCGACACCTGCACCACCGGCGGCTGCGCGGGCACGCTGGGCTGCGCTCCCTCGGGACTCAGCACGGTGTGTGGAGGGCCGGCTCGGAACAACTGCAACGCCTGTGGCCTGCCAGACGTGACCGGCCTGGGGCAGCGCTGCACCCTGAGTGGGCCGGGGTGCGGGGTGCAGGGCTGCAACGCCGCGGGTGACGGCACCCAGTGCGTGGCGAGCCAGGTGGACCCTGACTCCGACGGCGTGGCCGCCCCCTGCGACAACTGCCCGACGGTGGCCAACGCCAACCAACTCGACGGCGACGGTGATGGCTTCGGAGACGCCTGCGACAGCTGCCCGGCGCTGCTGAACGCGAACCAGACCGACACCGATCGCGATGGCAAGGGCGACGCCTGTGACAACTGCCTCAACGTCGCCAACCCCTCGCAGCTCGACAGCGACAACGATGGGCAGGGCGACGCCTGCGACTCCGACGCGGACAACGACGGCAGGCCCAACGCCACCGACAACTGCCCGATGGTCTCCAACGCCAACCAGCTCGATGGAGACGGCGATGGCAAGGGTGACGCCTGCGACAACTGCGTGGCGGTGGCGAACGCGACGCAGGCCGATGGTGACGGTGATGGCAGAGGTGACGGGTGCGACAACTGCGCGGCGCTGGCGAACGCGACGCAGACCGATGGTGACGGAGATGGGCGCGGCGACGCGTGCGACAACTGCCTTACGATCAGCAACACCTCGCAGGCGAACGACGACGCCGACGCGTGGGGCAACGCCTGTGACAACTGCCCCAGCGTGTCGAGCGTGAACCAGACGGACTTCGACGCAGACGGGCGAGGCGACGTCTGCGATCTCCTCATCTCCGAGCTGGCGGCGGCGGGCCCCGCCGGAGCGGATGACGAGTTCCTCGAGCTCTACAATCCCTCGGCGCAGGCCGTGTCGATCGCCGGCTGGGTGCTGCAGTACCGCGCGGCTCCGACGACCTCGAACTGGCAGGCGACGACCTTGTTGCCCGCAGGTGCGTCGATTCCCGCACGCGGTTTCTACCTGGTGACCTCGACCACCGCGGCCGGCGGCTACAGCGGGTCGGCCACCGCGGACTTCGTGGCGCGTACCAGCGGGGGCGTGGTCAAGGCGCTCACCTATGCGGCCGCGGGCGGCAACGTACGGCTGGGCCTGCCGGGCGCGTCCATCACGTTGGCGAACGCCGATCCGCTGATCAGCGACGCGGTCGCGTACGGCACCGGCGTCAATGGAGAGGGCACCGCCGCGCCGGTCGGCGGGTGGGGCTCAGGCGCGCCGTACACGGGGGCGTCGCTCGAGCGGAAGGCCTCGGCGAGCTCGACGTCGGTGACGATGTCGGGCAGCGAGGCGGCCGCCGGGAACGGGTGGGACTCCAACGACAACGCGTCCGACTGGGTGACCCGCGCGCTCAGAGAGCCGCAGAACGCCGGCTCCACCTTCGAGCCCTGAGCGCCTCGTACGTCAGTTTCTTTGCCTGACGGCTTCTGCGGCAGCGCGTACCGCAGACGAGGTTCCGCGCCTGCCCCCTTGAGAAGCGCGCCTGCTTGCCGCACAAGGAGCCATGTCCACGCGGTTCCTCCTCTGCTGCTTGCTCGTCGCGTGCGTTCCTCCGGCGCCGGAGCCGGTGAGCGAGGTCACCGCGCTCTTCGTTCCCGACGGCCGCTTCTACGCGGCGCCCTTCCCCGCTCCCTGGCGCGCGCGCGCCGACGGCACGCTCGACGTCGCTGACTTTCCCACGCACGGGAACTCGCTCGCGCAGCGCTACCTCTCGATGCTCGATCGACGCGGCGAAGGCTGGGGCCGCAACGCGGGC
>VFKJ01000197.1 GCA_009885595.1 Myxococcales bacterium
ATCCCGAAGAACGGCAGGGTCGCCGACCCGGGCTTGGTCGGGGTCACTCCCGGCAGCGGCGTGATCAGGATGCCGCCGGTCTCGGTCTGCCACCAGGTGTCGACCACCGCGCAGCGGCCCTCGCCCACCACGTCGTGGTACCAGCGCCAGATCTCCGGGTTGATGGGCTCGCCGACCGACCCGAGGATCCGCAGGCTGGTGCGCTTGTGCTTCTTCACCGGCGCGTCGCCCATTTGCGCGATCGCCCGCAGCGCGGTGGGCGCGGTGTAGAAGATGTTGATGCCGAGATCGTCGACCACCTGCCAGTAGCGGCTGGCGTCGGGGTACGTGGGGATCGACTCGAACATCACCGTGGTGGCGCCGTTCGCGAGCGGTCCGTACACGATGTACGAGTGGCCGGTGATCCACCCCACGTCGGCGGCGCAGCAGAAGACGTCGTCCGGGTGGTAGTCGAACACGTGCTTGAAGGTGTGCGCGGCATAGACGAGGTAGCCGCCGGTGGTGTGCATCAGCCCCTTGGGCTGGCCGGTGCTGCCCGAGGTGTAGAGGATGAAGAGCGGGTCTTCCGCGCCCATCCACGCCACCGTGCAGGTCGAGCGCTGCTTCTTGCATTCCTCGTCGAGCCAGAAGTCGCGGCCGCTCTGCATCGGCACTTCGGCGTCGGTGCGACGCGCCACCAGCACGGTCTCGACCAGGGACATGCCCTCGACCGCGCGATCGACGATCGACTTGAGGGCGACGCGCCGACCACCGCGCATGCCTTCGTTGGCGGTGATCACCACCTTGCAGCGCGCGTCGACGATGCGATCGCGCAGCGCCTCTGAGCTGAAGCCGCCGAACACCACCGAGTGCACCGCCCCGATGCGCGCGCACGCCAGCATCGCGTAGACCGCCTCGGGGATCATCGGCATGTAGATGGCGACGCGATCGCCCTTCTTCACGCCCTTCGCCAGCAGCACGTTCGCCAGCCGGCACACCTGGTGTTTCAGCTCGCGGTAGGTGATGTGTTTGTAGACGCCGGGCTCGTCGGCGGCCCAGATGATCGCGGTGCGATCGGCGTGCGCTTCCACGTGGCGATCGACGCAGTTGAAGCAGGCGTTGAGGCGGCCGCCGGAGAACCAGGCGAAGTCGACCTCTTCGTAGTCGGCGTCGAACACCTTGTGCCACGGGTAGAACCACGAGAGCGCCTTGCTCTGCTCGCCCCAGAACCACTCGGGGTTGTCCAGGGAGAGGCGGTAGAGGCGCTGGTACTCCTCCATGCTGCGAATGTGCGCGCGGTCGCGGATGTGGGGTTTGACGGCGAAGGTCTCGTTGCTCATGGGCGTTCCCTTTCGAGTCAGGAAGACGTTCTTAGTCGGGGCGCCGGGGGAATGGCGTCCCCTCCTTGACCTCGATGCGCATCGTCAGCACATTCCGCTCGCCTCGCCCCGGGAGTCCCCATGCACGCCTCGAATTCCACCCGCGCAGCACTGGCCGCGCTAGCCGCCGTCTTCTCCGTTTCCGGCTGCGACTGCGGCAAGGGCAACGTCAACCGCACCCTGGGAGAGCTCGGGGTGGTGTGGCGCGACGCGAACGGCGAGCGGGTGATCAACCGCGACGCCCTCTACGACTTCGGCCCGGCGATCGTCTCTGAGCGCAAGCTCTTGACGCTGACCGTGCTCAACAGCGGCGTGGGCAAGCTGACCCTCACCACGCTCGAGCACACGGAGGGCGTCGAGGTGGCGATCGGCCCCTCGGGCACCGATACCTCGGCCTTCGAGGTCGACTACACCGGCGGCGACATCATCCCTTCCGGGCGCGCGGAGTACGCCATCGCGTTCACCCCGAAGTCGCTGGCGGGCGCGTTCGAAGCGAAGCTGAAGCTCAGCTCCGAGGGCACCCGGCTGGAAGACTCGAGCGCGATCATCACCCTGCGCGGCACGGCCGAGCGCGGCGCCTGCGAGTTCCCCAGCGTGATCGACTTCGGAAAGGTGCCGGTGGGCGACACCCTCTCCACCACCCTCACGTTCCAGAACCCCACCGCGATCGATGCCACGGCCTTCGTGGGCGACCTGATGGGACCCGAGGCCGCGCTGTTCGGGGTGAGCCCCACGGGGGCGTTGCCGGTCACCTCGAGGGGGAGCGCCGACATCACCTTCACCTTCTCGCCCACCGAGCGAAAGGTCTCAGAGGCGACCCTCGTGGTGCGCGGCGCGGGCGGTTGCCCCGACACCACCCTCACGGTGCGCGGTGAAGGCAGCGACGCGGTGCTCACCTGGGCGCCCTCGCCGCTGGTGTTCGGGCACGTGAGCCCGGGCACCGAGAAGGTGCTCGAGGTGCTCTTCATGAACCTCTCCAACGTGGCCATTCCGGTGACGGAGCTGACCAGCCTGGCGCCGGGCGACTTCTACGTGGTGCCCGCGCCCGGAGCGGATCCGACGACGCTGACCGTGCCCGGCGGCGGCGTGCCCACAGCGCTGAAGATCGCGTGCAACCCGGCGACCCTGGGCCCACGCCACTCCAGCCTCACCTTCAAGACGCCGCTGCGCAGCCTGATGATGGGCGGCCTTGCGCTCGAGTGCACCGGCGGCGGGCCGCGCATTCGGGCCACCCCGACGCCCACGCTCGCGTTCGGACGGGTCGCGTACTTCGCCGGCAGCAACACCTCGGTGATGCGCAAGGTGAACGTGCAGAACGTGGGCACCGCCACGGCGAGCCCCGACCTGAGCGCGAACCTCTTCCTCGGCCAGGTCGCGACCGATGGCACGGTGGGACAGCTGCCGCTGTTCGAGTTGAACCCGCACGCGGGCACCGCGGCCGGCGAGTTCCTGGTGGCGCTGGGCAGCCCGTACGATCCCTCGGTGGGGTTGCCGCCGGTCGCCGGCCGCAACTTCGTCGATCTCGCGGTGACGCTCACCGCGCAGGGGCTGGGGATGAAGGGCGCGGATCTGATCATCCACTCCAATGATCCGACCCAGCCCGACGTCACCATCACGCTGACCGCCAACGCGGTGAGCCTGCCGCCCTGCGACCTCTCGGTGACGCCGGTGATGGCGAACTTCGGGCTGGTCACCCCGCCGAACACGAAGGACCTGCCCATCACCATCACCAACCGCCTCACCGGCCCCAACGACGTGTGTCTCATCACCGGGCTCGAGCTCGCCCCGGGCAGCGCGACCGCCTATTCGATCATCGGCGGCCCGGTGGTGGAGAAGGAGCTGCAGCCCGCGGAGGCCTGGGTGGTGATGGTGCGCGTCGCGCCGCCGGGGCCCGTGCCCACGCAGTTGGTCACCCTCAGCGGTGAGCTCACCTTCAACGTGGCCGACCCCGTCACCCCGCGGCGCGGCGTGCAGCTGCGCACCTCGGTGGGCCCGGCGTGCGTGGCGATCGCCCCTGATCCGCTCGACTTCGGCACCGTGAAGGTCGGGTGCAACAGCCCCACGCGCGCGGTCAACGTCTACAACGTGTGCAGCACCCCGGTGGCCATCAACGGCTTCAGCGTGCCGTCCGCGGGCGGGCTGCTCCCGGGGAGCGCGGGCTGCCCCGGCACCAGTCCCTGCCCCGAGTTCTTCCTGGTGTCCGCGCCGCCCATTCCCACCGGTGGGCTCACGCTCGCGCCCGGCGCCGCGCCCGTGCAGGTGCAGCTCAAGTACCTGCCGCTCGACGTCGGCTCCGACACCGGCGCGCTGAGCATCGACGTGGTGCAGAGCGGGCAATCGCTCTCCTACCTGCTGGGCCTGCAAGGCAGCGCCGACACCACCGGCCTGCAGACCGATACCTTCCGCCAGAGCCTCTCCCCGAAGGCCGACATCCTGCTGGTGGTGGACGACTCGGGCTCGATGTCTGACAAGCAGATGAGCCTCGCGAGCAACTTCGCCTCGTTCATCCAGTACGCGAACGCGACGAACACCGACTACCAGATCGGCGTCATCACCACGACCCAGGACGAGACCCCGTGTCCTCCGCTCTTCCCCTGCCCCGGCGTGCCGGGCGCGGGCAAGCTGGTGCAGAAGAACGGCGTGGGGCCGATCCTCACGCGCGCCACCCCCAACCTCGCCTCGGCGTTCTCCACGCTGGTGAACGTGGGCACCGACGGCTCGGGCACCGAGACCGGCCTCTCCACCGCGGTGATGGCGCTCACCTCGCCGCGCATCTCCAACGAGAACGCCGGCTTCCTGCGCTTCGACGCCAACCTCGCCATCGTCGTCATCTCTGACGCGGGAGATCAGTCGGTGCAGCCGGTCACCTACTACCTGGACCGCCTGGTGAACGTGAAGGGCTTCAACCGGCTCTCGATGTTCACCTTCAGCGCCATCGGGCCGTACCTGCCGATGGCGCCCGCGGGCTGCACCTACGACGGGGGCGGAGATCCGCTGCGCTACTCGGCGGTGGTCACCTACACCTCGGGCGTGCAGGACGAGATCTGCTCTGCCAGCTGGGCGACCACGCTGCAGAACCTCGGGCGCACGGCGTTCGGGTACCGCACGCA
Source organism: Myxococcales bacterium (assembly GCA_009885595.1). Lineage (GTDB taxonomy): Bacteria > Myxococcota > Myxococcia > Myxococcales > Myxococcaceae > Archangium_A. The sequence continues at coordinate 4,469 of VFKJ01000197.1, forward strand.
GTTCTACTTGAACAACACCCCTGACCTGGGCGCGCGCCCGCTCGACGTGCAGATCAACGGGGTGGCCGTGCCTGCCTCGGGGTGGACGTACGACGCGGCCTCGAACGCCGTCATCTTCACCCCGACCACCACGCCGGCGGCGGGCGAGACGCTCACCGTGACGTACGCCACCGTCTGCTTCTGAGTTTGAAGCTCAGGGCGCTCGCAGCCGCACCAGCCTCACCCGCCGGGGTGAGGCGTCGATCACCTCGACGTGGGTGCCGTCGCTCAAGGTCAGCTCGTCTCCCGTGGTGGGGATGGTGGTGGTGCGCTCGAGCACCATGCCGGCCACGGTGGTCCAGCCTTCTCCTTCGGGCAGGGTGAGGCCGAGCGCGCGGTTCACCTCGCGCACCAGCGCGCTGCCCTGCACCAGCACGGTGCCGTCGGGCTCGCGGCGGAAGGACTCCTTCCGCACGGCGTGCTCGTCGAGCACCTCGCCGATCAGCTCCTCGACCAGATCGTCGAGCGCGATCAACCCGGAGAAGCGGCCGTCCTCCTCCATCACGATGGCCAGGGGCGTGTGGCGCTCGCGCATCTGCTCCAGCAGCTCGAGGGCGGGCTTGAAGGCGGGCACGAAGAGCGGCTTGCGCAGCAACTGCTCGAGCCTCAGCGGCCCCTGCGCCCAGACCGGGCCGAGCAGGTCCTTGATGTTGACGTAGCCGACCACGCGATCGACCTGGCCCTGGTACACCGGCACGCGGGTGTGAGGCTGGCCGACGAGCGCGCGGCGCAGCTCCTCGGGGCTCGAGTCCAGGGCGATGCTGGTGACCGCACCTCGGGGAATCATCACGTCGATGGCGCGCAGCTTCGAGAAGCCCAGGGCGCGCGCGGCGATCTCCCCCGCCTGCGGGTTCACGGTGCCGGCGTCGGCCGCGTCCTTCACCATTTGCTCCAGCTCGCCGGACGAGATGCGGCTCTCGGTGAAGCTGGTGGTGTCCCGAAAGGCGCGCAGCACCAGGTTGCTGGAGGCGGTGAGCAGCCACACCAGCGGCCGGGCCAGCGCCGCCAGCACGAGCAGGGGGCGCCCCATCAACAGCGCGTAGCGCTCGGCCGACTTGAGCGCGAGGGACTTGGGGACCAGCTCGCCGAGCACCAGCGAGAGGAAGGAGATGAGCGTGACCACCAGCACCAGCGCGACCAGGTGGGCGTGCTCCCCGAAGAGAGGCACCAGCACCGGCGAGATGTCAGCAGCGAAGTTCGAGCCGCCGAAGGCCGCTGCGGTGGCGCCCACCACGGTGATGCCGATCTGCACGGTGGCGAGGAAGCCCTCTGGTTGCTCCCGCAAGCGCTGAACGGCGAGGGCGGCGCGGCTGCCGCGCGCGACCAGTTCCTGCAGCCGCGTCTTGCGGATGGAGACGATGGCGATCTCGGCCCCGGAGAGGACGCCGTTGACCAGCACCAGCACCAGCATCACGAGCAGCTCGAACGCGAGTCCCATGCGGCCTCTCTGTTGAGCTAACGCGGAGCCCCACGAGTTCCAACCCCCCGTTGCGCGGGCCCCGGGTGAACGTCGCGCTCGCCCAGCACATTCCTGCATTCGCTGCGCTGGCGACCACCGACGCGGTTGACTTCCCGTTGGGCACAACGGCACGAGGGAAGGCAGGGGTGAAGGTCGTCCTGCGCCCGGGCGAGCAGGCCTCACTGCGCACTCCCTTCACTCCGTTCACGAAGCTTCGGGCCGGTGGTCACAAGCGGCCGGTGGAACCCCGATCGCCAGCTCGCCTTCACCCTCGATCGAGACCGCATCCCTTGCGGTGTCCACCGACCCGAGCCTTGACCGCGGGCAGCAACGGCCACGGCGAACGGCAGTAACCCACGAGGCGCCTCTCACCCAAGGAGCGCCACATGCCGACCACCCTGGAGAACCTCGCCACCGCTTTCGCAGGAGAGAGCCAGGCGAACCGCAAGTACCTCGCCTTCGCGAAGAAGGCCGAGGCGGAAGGCCTGCCGCAGATCGCCCGGGTGTTCCGCGCAGCCGCCGACGCGGAGACCATTCACGCGCTGGGACACTTCAACAACATGGGCGGGGTGGGGACCACGCTGGAGAACCTCACCGCCGCGGTGCAGGGCGAGACGTACGAGTACACCCAGATGTACCCACCGATGCTCGCCCAGGCGGAGCAGGAGAAGCACAAGGCGAAGACGATGTTCGGCTTCGCCAACAAGGCCGAGAAGGTCCACGCCGGGCTCTTCCAGCAGGCGCTCGACGCGCTCAAGAGCGGGGCCGACCTCTCGAAGATGGACGTGTATCTGTGCCCGTTCTGCGGGGACATCGAGTTCGGCACCGTCCCGGACAAGTGCCCCATCTGCGGAGCCCCCGCGGCGAAGTTCCAGAAGATCCAATAGGCCCTTCACCCCGCCCCTCTCGCCGCTTCGCAGGGAGAGGGGGATGCTGTACGGGGGGAGCACCGTGCGGTTCCCAGGACGACGCAAGCACAAGCACTACTTCCCCGTTTCGGCCCGCGAGCCGCTCCTCCTGCCTGGAGTCGGCGTCGATGAGCCCCGCCTCAACGTGGTCGGCGTCGACCAGACGCTCGTCGACATCGACGCCCGCGTGCCGGACGCGCTGCTGACCCGCTACGAGCTGCCCAAGGGCGCGTCGACCGTCATTCCCGACGAGAGCGCGCTGCGCCTCTACGACGAGCTGATGAAGGAGAAGCTCATCTCCTACGAGTTCGCCGGCGGCACCATCGGCAACACCCTGCACAACTACACCCTGCTCGCGGACGACGCGTCGATCCTCCTGGGCGTGATGAGCGAGGAGATCCGCGTGGGGACCTCCGGCTACCGCTACCTCTCGAACACCTCGAGCCGGGTGAACCTCGATCACCTGCAGCCGGTGCCGGGGCCGATCGGCCGCTGCTTCGCGCTGGTGACGCCCGACGGCGAGCGCACCTTCGCCATCAGCGCGGGGCAGATGAACGGGCTGCGGCCCGAGAGCATCCCCCCGCAGGTGTTCCAGGACGCCGCCTGCCTGGTGATCTCCGCGTACCTGCTGCGGTGCAAGGAAGGCGACCCGATGCCGGCGGCCACCGCGCGGGCGATCGCGCTGGCCCGCGCGCGTGGGGTGCCGGTGGTGCTGACCCTGGGCACGCGCTTCGTGATCGCCGAGCGGCCGGAGTTCTGGCGCGAGTTCATTCGCGAGAACGTCGACCTCGTCGCCATGAACGAAGAGGAAGGTGAGGCGCTGACCGGCGAGGCGGACCCGCTGCTGGCGTGCGCTCGCGCGCTCGACTTCACCGACCTGGTGCTGTGCACCGCGGGGCCCGCGGGCCTCTTCCTCGCCGGCTACACGGACGAGGCGGTCAAGCGGGAGACGCGCTACCCGCTGCTGCCCGGCGCCATTCCCGAGTTCAACCGCTACGAGTTCAGCCGGCCCATTCCGCGCGCGAAGTGCGAGACGCCGGTGAAGGTCTTCGCGCACATCGCGCCGTACCATGGCGGGCCCGAGCGCATCACCAGCACCAACGGCGCCGGAGACGCGGCGCTGGCGGCGTTGCTGCACGACATGGCCGCCAATCGCTACCACCGGGCGCGGGTGCCGAACTCCTCGAAGCACGTGCGCGAGTTCCTCACGTATTCCTCGATGAGCCAGATCTGCCGCTACGCGAACCGGGTCAGCTACCAGGTGCTGGTGCAGGCCTCGCCGCGGCTCACCCGCGGGTTGCCCGAGCGCGAAGAGGGCCTCGACGACGAGGCGTACTGGGCGCAGTAGTCACGCGTAGACCCAGCGGCGCACGTCGTAACGCGCCACCTTCGCCAGGCCCTTCATGCGGGCGCGCAGCACGCTCGCCTCGGCCTCGGCGTCGACACCGGGCAGGCCGCGCCTTGCCAGCTGCGCGACGAGCGCCCCACCGGCCTCGACCACCAGCGGGGAGACGTACACCACGTCGCCTGCATCGAGGCCCAGCCTCGCCACCAGGTCCGACGACTTCTCCACGTGCGCCGGGCCCAGGCCCGCGAGGAAGATGACGCCCACCGA
>VFKJ01001129.1 GCA_009885595.1 Myxococcales bacterium
GCTGATGAACCCAAAACCCTTCGCATCGTTGAACCACTTCACAGTACCGGTTGCCATTTGCTTGTTCTGCTTTCGAAAATTCAGACTCGCTTCATGCGAGCTGGCGCCACCCTTTGAGGCGGATCGCGGTCAGGAGCGATAGCGAAGTTTTGTTCAAAGTGGAAGGGGCCCTGGGGACCGTAACTCCACGAATCCACTGAGGTGTATAAGGGCCGGGTGATGCTCCGCGCGCTCCTGTTCGCCGTTCTGCTCGCCTCGCCCGCCGCCTTCGCCGGCAAATCGAAGAAGCCGCCGAAGGAAAAACACGACGCTCTTGGCTTCATCAAGCTCAACGGCGTGCGCACCGAGGTGCGGTGGACCGATGGCGATTCGTTCAAGATCAACGAGGGCGATCGCAAGGGCATGGGCACCCGGCTGGTCGGCTACAACACCCTCGAGGCCTACGGCCCGGTGCACCAGTGGGGCGAGTGGACCGCAATGGAGCTGTTCACCCTGGCCAGGGCGTCGAGCAAGGTGGCCGCCGCCCAGGAATGGAGCTGCACCTCCGACGGCAAGGTCGACGGCTACAAGCGGCTGCTGGTGAAGTGCGAGCAGCTCGCGGCCGAGATGGCGCGCTCGGGCCACGCGCTCGCGTACGCGGTCGACGGCGAGAAACCGGATCCCGAAGTGGTCGCCGCCCAGGCCGAAGCGATGAAGGAGAAGCGCGGCATCTGGGCCAAGGGCTCCACCTTCGGCGTCATCACCTCGCTTCACTCGGTCGGAGAAGACGGCAACGAAGACCCCCAGGCCTACAACCGCGTGGTCGACACCCGCACCGGTCAGGCCCTCAAGCGCAAGCACCAGGACCGCTACCAGAGCTGCCAGAACGTCTGCCTCGAGACCGACGGCCAGCAGTCCTGCATGGTCTACGTGCCCTTCAGGCACCGGTACCGGGGGAAGCCAGACTGTCTCAAGTCTTCAGAATAACTGAAGTACATATGTCAACTTTGTACAAAGGTCGGGGCCGAACTTCTTCAACTCGTTCTTCCCGCGGGGGCTCGCGATGGGCGCCGGGTGGATCGACACCGTGGGCTTCGGCGCGTTTCCCCCGGAGCAGAACAACGGCTTCACCCGCGCCACCCCAGAGAACCCCGGCCACACCATCTTCGTCACCACCGACGACGCGCGCATGAAGCGCATCTTCGAGCGGGAGCTCGCGCACCGCGGCGTCAGCCGCGCGGAGTTCGCCGGGCAGACGTACGGCGCGGGGCCGCTCGACGCGCAGCGCTTCTACGTGCCCACCGCGTGCGATGCGGGGCAGGGCGTGGCGGCCGACGGCACCCTCACCTGGGTGGGGGGCAAGGCCCGCTACCTCTACGTGCTCGACCAGAACTCGACCTCACCGGGTGTTCCGCCCAACCTCGACACCCCGCTGGGCACGCAGTGGCGCCTCGACGTGCCGTGGCTCGACGGCACGCCGGTGGAGTCGGGGACGGTGAAGTACGGCGTGGTGCCCGAGGGGCTGCGCCAGCGCGCGCCGCTCACCGGGGCTCCGGCGCCGCTGGTCTCGGGGCAGCAGTATTACCTCTACGTGCTGCAGGACATCGCCATCCCCGTGAGGCGCTGCCTGTTCACCGCCCCCTGACTTCCTCCCTCTCCCCCA
>VFKJ01000884.1 GCA_009885595.1 Myxococcales bacterium
CCAGCGATCGTTGATGTCCCAGACCTGGTGCCGCTCACCGTAGGCCTGCACGTCGACGCCCGCCCGCTTCATCATCTCGAACATCTTGGGATCGGCCCGGCTGCTCCCGGAAGCGTCGTAAATGACGCGCACCTGCACGCCCTGCTTCGCCTTCTCAGCCAGCTTGTTTGCCAGCGCCATCCCCGTCTCGTCGGAGTTGAAGATGAACGTCTGGAAGCAGATCGACTCCTTCGCCCCGTCGATCATCTTGTTGCGCTCGGCGAACGAGTTGACCCCGTCGAACAACATCGAGACCTTGTTTCCCGGACGGCTGACGGAGTTGGTCTCGCGATCGAGCTGCGCCTCGAACACCGCGCTGCGCACCCCTGCCTTGGGGACCGCGGTGGAGTTCACCTGCGGGAGCGCGGCTCGGGACGCAGTGGGCGTCTTGGCGGCCCACCCCCTGGCGACCTCCGCCGTCTTGGCCTGGGCGGCCGGCGTGTTCGTTTTCGGAGCAGGCGTCGAGACGGCGGCGGGCTGACCACGTTGGACCTTCATGCCTCGGCAACCTACCAGAGCAGTCAGGCCCCGGTCGTCATCCGCAGCACTTCTTCGAAGGTCGTTTCCCCGTCGGCGAGCTTGCGCACGGCGGCCTCGCGAAGTGTCCGCAGGCCCATCCGGCGGGCGGCGGCGACCAGCTGCTCCACCGGCGCCTTGGTGGCGATCAACTGCTTCACCTCGGGCGTGGCCGAGAAGATCTCGAACACCGCGGTGCGGCCCAGGTAGCCGGTGCCGCGGCACTTCACGCAGCCGGCGCCCTGCTGGAACTTCGGCCCGCCGGGCAGCAGCGGAATGGGACACCCGAGCGCGGCCACCTGCTCTGCGCTGAGCTGCACGGGCCTGGCGCACGACTGACACACCTTGCGCACCAGCCGCTGCGCCATCACGCCCAACAGCGACGAGCTCAACAGGAACGCCGGCACCTCGAGATCCTGCAGGCGGTTCACCGCGCCAAACGAGTCGTTGGTGTGCAGGGTGGAGAGCACCAGGTGGCCGGTGAGCGCGCACTGCACCGCGTTCTCCGCCGTCTCGGGATCGCGGATCTCGCCCACCATGATGATGTCGGGGTCCTGCCGGAGGATGTGGCGAAGCGCGTTGGCGAAGTCGAGGCCCACCTTCGGCTGCACCTGCACCTGGTTGAAGTTCTCCCAGACCATCTCGATGGGATCTTCGATGGTGGTGACGTTCACGTCGGGGCCGGCGAGCGCCTTGAGCGCCGAGTAGAGCGTGGTGGTCTTGCCGCTGCCGGTGGGGCCGGTGACGAGGATGAGCCCGTGGGGCTCGGCGATCCACCCCTCGAACACCTTCTGTTCCACCGGGTCGAAGCCGATCTTGTTCACGTCGACCGCGAGCGACTCGGGATCGAAGATGCGCAAGACCGCCTTTTCCCCGAACGCGGTGGGCAGGGTCGACACGCGGATCTCGACCTCGCGGCCGTCGCGATCGACCTTGATGCGCCCGTCCTGCGGCTTGCGCTTCTCCGAGATGTCGAGCCGGGAGATCGTCTTGATGCGCGCGACGATCGGCACGTGCAGCTGACCTGGCAACGTGTAGACGTTGTGCAGCACGCCGTCGATGCGCAGGCGCACCACCGACGACTCGCGCTTGGGCTCGAGGTGGATGTCGCTGGCGCGGTTGTCGAAGGCGTAGCGCAGCAGGTAGTCGACCGCCTGGATCACGGGCCGATCGCCGGCGTCGAGCTCGCGCCCGGTGGACAGCGAGACGAGCTGCTCGAAGTTGCTGATGCCCTGGCTGGCGTCGGCGTGCTCCACCGCGGCGGCGGCCAGCGTGCGCTTGAAGCCGTAGACGTCGGCGATCCCCTTGAGGATGTCTGCCTTGGCCGAGAGCACGGGCACGATCTGCGTGTTCGCCAGCCGCGCCAGGTTCTCGAACAGCTCGTGATCGAAGGGGTTGGCGACCGCGACCACCAGCGGCACGCCGGGGCCGGTGCCGCCCTCGAGCGCGAGGATGCAGTGCTTCTGGGCGAAGGGCTTGCTCACCATCTTCGCGGCCAGGTTCATGTCGAGCTTGAGGGGATCGATCTTCCGGTACGTCACCCCCGCCGCCTGCGCAGCGAACTCCGACACCCGATCCTGATCGAGCACCTCACCGGGCCTGGTGCCCGCGGGGATCTGGAAGGCCGCGACGATCTCCACCGGAGAGACGGTGTAGCGCTCGTTGGCCGCGCTCTTGACGACCCGCGCGCGCGCCTGCACCTCCTTGCCGTTGATCTCGGAGGCCTGGGCCAGGGTGAGCGCCTTCGCCGCCACGAGTGACTCGAGGAGCCACCCCAGGGAGAAGTCCTGCGCCCTGCGATTCTCCTGCCCTACCGCTGCAGCCACGAACGCCTCCGTGCCGCGAAGGTGAGCAGGCCGAGCAGCGCGAAGCCCAGAGAAGGATCGACGCTGGCGCAGCCGCAGCCGCCCGTACCGCCCGGGCCCGTGCCCGCGTCCTTCGGGGTGATCACCACCGGCCTCCCTGCGTCGGTGCGGCACTGCAGCGTGGAGCAGCCCCCATCGCCTTCCTGCGGCGTGAAGCACTCGCCCAGGTAGCAGGACTGGCCCACCGGACAATCGGTGTCGTTCACGCACGCCGGCAGGCAGCTCTTCCCCACCTGGGTGTCGGCGCAGCGCAGCGCCGGGCCGCAGGTGCCGGGGCCGGTGCAGTCGCGCAAGCAGAAGAGCTCTCCGCGCGCCGCGGGGGTGCAGGTCGAGCCGGTGGGGCAGACGCCGCAGCCGCGCGAGCACTGCAGCACGCACTGTTTCTGCAGGCTGTTGGAATCGGTGATGCGGCACACCTGGCCCACCCCGCACTCCGAGTCCGCCAAGCAGGGGTTGCCGATGTCGCCGGACGGGTTTTGCCGCGGCACGCACAGGCCATCGCAGATGCGGCAGGCGTAGAGATCGGGCCGGGCGCAGTCTTGATCCGCGAAGCAGCTCGAGAGGCACACCCCAGAGGTGGCCACCGAGTCGATCTGCGCGCAGGCGTAGTTGACCCGGCAATCGGCCAGCCCCACCCGACAGCTCTGCAGGCAGCGCTTGCCCACGTCGAGCTGCGTGCAGACCGAACCCGCGGGGCACACCGGCTGACCCGGCTCGCAGGCCTGGGTGCAATAGCCGGCCGACCAGAACGAGTTGCCGCCCGAAGCAGGCTGGGGCTGCTCGCAATACCCGATGGAGTTACCGCACTGAGTGTCCAGCGTGCACGGCTTGCCGACCTCGGTGGCGATGCTGCCGGGCAACAGGCAGGCGCCGGTGAAGCCGGGGAACACGGTCGAGTCGAGACACGAGAGCGGCATGTCGCAGACGCCGTTCGCGCCCACCGTGCAGCCGCGGGTGCACAGGCTCAGGCTCAGGCCGTTCGTCACCGGCTGCGCGAGGCACTTGAGGTCGGCCTGCTGACAGCCGCCGTCGGCGAAGCACGGCGAGGCCGATTCACCCGCGAGCGCGTAGCGGGTGCAGAGCTTCGTCACGTCGGCCGTGGTGAGCGCGCGCACCGCCTCGCCCTTCTCCACCACCTGGTCCATCACCGAGAGGTACGGGGTGAAGTGGCCCAGGCCCAGGCAGTGCCCCGCCTCGTGCAGCATGATCGTCTCCAGGTCCATCCGGTC
>VFKJ01000015.1 GCA_009885595.1 Myxococcales bacterium
GACGTTGGCCTTGGCGATCGTCTGGTAGAGGTACTCGTTGCCGCCGCGGCGGGCGACCTCGCCGTTGCAGGTCTCTTCCTTGCCCAGGGTGGCGAACTTCACCCCGGCCTCGGTGAGGATCTTCGCCACCGCCTTCGACACCTTCTTCATGCGCTCGTCGTAGGACCCGGCGCAGCCCACGTAGAACAGGTACTCGTAGGTGCCGCCGTCGCCCCACTTGGGCAGCGGAAGGTCGCCTTCCCACTCGTCGCGCTTGTCCTGGCCCAGGCCCCAGGGGTTGCCCTGGCGCTCGATGCCTTCGAACACGCGCTGCAGCTCGGGCGGGAAGTCGGCCTCGACCTGCACCTTGTGGCGGCGCATGTCGATCAGGCGCGGGATGTTCTCGATGAACACCGGGCAGGCGGTCTCGCACCAGCCGCAGGTGGTGCAGGCCCAGATGGTCTCGGGCTTGAGCACGCCGCCTTCGGAGGCGACCAGGGGCGGCATCTCCACCTCGTTGCCGTCTTCGCCGCGCCAGAGGAAGCGGCCGTCTTCGGCCTTCTTCACGGTGGAGAGCTGCGACTCGTGATCCCAGAGAAAATGCTTGAGGGCCCCGTTCACCGCCTTGTGGGTGAGCGGCTTGTTGGTGATGTACGTAGGGCAGTGCGTCTGGCAGCGGCCGCACTCGGTGCAGGTGTTGACGTCGAGGGCCTGCTTCCAGCTGAGCTGGGTGATGACCTTGGCGCCGAACTCTTCCTTCTCGAGGTTGGGGGTGGGGAGCTTCGCGCTCGAGGACACCAGCGGCTTGTCGGTGGGCGCCAGCGTCTTCCAGAACACGTTCGGCAGGCCGACGATCACGTGGAAGTGTTTGCCGTAGGGAAGGAAGTTCAAGAACACCACCACGATCAGCAGGTGGGTCCAGAAGCTGAAGATGCCCAGCGCGTGCAGCGCCTCGGTGCTCAGCGGCGCGGCCAGGCGGAGCACGCCCGAGGTGACGGGCTCCCAGGCGCTCCAGGTGATGCCCTGCGCGCGGAAGTGGGAGGCGCCGAAGATGAACTCGGTGATCATCAGGCCCGCGATGAAGCCCAGAATGAGCAGCGCCTCACCCGACTGCGTCATGCGCTTGGGCTTCACCACCAGGCGCAGCCAGAAGTAGTAGCCGATGGCGATCACCGAGAGGCCGGCGATCAGATCCTTGGTGAAGAGGTACGCCTTGTAGACGGTGGCGAGCGCGGGGGCGTCGGTCCAGAAGGGCGCGGAGAGATCGGTCAGCACGTGCACCGCGCCGTCCGAGTACGCCATCACGAAGAGCATCATCGTGCGCGCCTGCACCGTCATGAAGGCGGCGAAGATGAGGATGTGCATGAAGCCCGGCGTGAACTCCTCGGGGTCGACCATGCGCTTCTGGCCCAGGCCGAACTTCAGCAGCGCGCTGAGACGATCGCCGAGGCGGTCCATCCGGTCTTTGGGAGAGCCGGTCATGGCCTTGAAGCCCTTGAGGCGACCGAACATCGTCACGGCGAAGAAGCTCAAGCCGCAGAACAAGAAGACGGACACGAGGATGGGATTCATCGCGGGTCCAACTAGCAGGAAAAGCGCGCGAATCGCATCGGTCTCGTCCGGGCGGTGACGCCCTCTTCACGCCTCAGTCACCTCATCTGCTGCTACATCGGACGCATGGACAGGGCGTGGGCGGCGGGGGTGGTGGTGTTGCTCGTGGCGGCGTGCGGTCGCGGCCCGGGAACGCTGGCAGGGCCGGTGGAGGGGCTCCCCTTCCAGCTCCTGCAGGCGACCTGGACCATCGATCAGCGCTCGCACGAAGCCGTCATCACCGCTCAAGATCAGCAGACCAGCTGCGGACAGCGGGTGAAGCGGGGCAGGATCGTCGCCCTCTACCTGGACTACTCCCTCGAGCTGCCGTTGCCAGGACAGGGGACGTATCCGCTCTCCTCGGGTCGCGGCCGGCAGCGGCCGGGAGTGGTGGGAAATCGAGTGATCGTCGACGAGAACTGCGTCGGTGTTGGCGGGCTGTGGGCCGAGCAGGCCGAGGTCGAGGTGGTGGAGGTCCGGTCTGATCCCGGCACCGGGGGCGTGGAAGCCGATCTGCGCGTCAGCCTCACCTTCGGTGGGGAGCTGCTCCAGGGCACGCTCCACGCGACGCAGCAGGCGTGCCCGCCCAACATCATGCCCTTCTGCGACGCGAACTAAACGACAGGTGCTACCCCTCTCCCCGACCCTCTCCCCCGTGGGGGAGCGGGAGCTCTGGCTGGAGCGGCTTGAGGACCTTGAGCGCCGGCACCTTGAGCCCCTCTTCTCTGGCGGCGGTGAAGGCCAGCTGCAGCGCGCGGAGTTCCCTGAGCACCCGTCCGCCCACCGGCGCGTGCGCCGGCAGCGTCGCGACGCTCACCACCTGCAGCTCGGCGTCCTCGAGCAACTTCCCTGAGCCCTCCGCCCGCAGCAGCATCGACTCGTCGAGCCCTGCCTCGTCAGCCAGCAGCCGCAGCCGCGCGTCTCTGCGCCAGCGGCCGAGCAACTCCACCAGGTGGGCGAGCGCCGTCATCACGTCGCCCTTGTTCGCGATCGCCAGCGCCGCGCCGCGCTCTTCGTCTCCGCCGACGAGCAGCTCCATGCGGCTGCGCAGCCTCGCGCGAAGCTGCCTCGACTCGTCGAACGCTGCGTCTCGCGCCTGGCGAATGGTGACCACGTCGGGCCGCGGCGCGCCGGCCACCTCGCCTTCGAGCGCCACCGTCAACTCCGCCAGCCACGCGAGGCGCTGCTTCGAGTACGGCACGTCTGCGCAGTCCTCCTTCGAGAGCGCCGTCGCGGCGATGGTGAGCCACTCCTGCGCCTGGCGCAGCACGTCGGCCGGCTTCGCGCGCCGCGACCACGCGTCACATTGCTTATCCGACCACAGCGAGCGGAACCCCTCGCGCAGCAACGGCGACAGCTTCGGCAGCTGCCGGCTCAGCTTCTTCGCGGCACTCAGCGGGACTTCACGCGTGCGTCTGGCCATGCGCGAAGCGGAGTCGACTTTTCCTATCAGCGCAACACTCACGCGTTGGCGGCGCGCGAGATGTAGCGCTCGAGTTGTTCGATCGTGTACGCCTGCTCGTTGACGACGTCCTTCACCAGGTCGCCCAGCGAGATGATGCCCAGCACCGCGTCGCCCTCGATCACCGGCACGTGCCGCAGGCGCTGCTGCGTCATCAACACCATGCACTCCTCGGGAGTGCTGTCGGCCCCCACCGCGCGCACGTCGCGCACCATCACGTCCTCCACGCGCGTCATCGAGGCCGAGGCGCCCGCAGCCAGCGCGCGCACGATCTCACGCTCGCCCATCAGCCCCACGAGCTTGCCATCGTCGATCGCCAACAACGCTCCGACGTTCCAGACCGACATCAACCGCGCTGCTTCGCCGAGCGAAGCCGTGGGCTCGATGGTGATCAACTGCTTCAACGTCTTCCCATCCAACACGTCCCGAATGCGCCTCATGCAGTGCCTCCTTGGCGCGTCAAGGCTGCTCCTCCCCGCCAGCTGCACTCAAGCGGGGGCCTGGCCGGGTGGCCTGAGCCGGTGGATGGGCTGACTGAAGTGCCTACGAGAGCCCGGCGACCCAACCCAGAATGTCGAGCGAGGACACCAGCCCGACCACTTTACCGGCCTCCGACACCACCGGCAGGCGGTGCACGTGGCTCCTGGCCATCATCTCCGAGGCCTGCGCGAGCGAGGTGTTCTCGCGAATGGTGATCACCTTGCGGCTCATCACGTCGGCCACGGTAGCGCCGGCATCGATCACCCGGAAGCCGGGCCCGGGCGAGTAGGTGACGCCGCCCTTCGATTGCAGGCGCACCTCTTCGCTCTCTTCCATCGTCTCACCGCGCTCGTGCTGATCGCGCACCACGTCGGTGATGGAGACGATGCCCACCACCTTTCCTCCGTCGTCCACCACCGGCGCGCCGCTGATGCCGTTCTCCACCAGGGTGGCGCGCAGCGACTCGACGCTGGCCTCGGGTTTCAGGCAGATCACCTCACGCGACATCACCTGGAAGACGGTGACGCGCTGGGCGTCTGCTTGCGTGGGGGCGTGACCGCCTTTTCGGTGCTGGCTGGTGTGCTTCTCCATGGCCTCTCCTCCGGGTGATGGTCGCCATGACCAGATTCCTTTTCAGGGCGCCCGTCGAGCCCTCTCAGGCGAAAGCATTAACGGGGAGCATGATCAGGAGCGGACCACCGAATGGTCCGGTGGCGTCGCCACGTCCGTCCGAGCAGGTGGACGGGTGACCGTTACTCGGTGAGCAGCAGGATGGTCCCGATGATGATGCTCGTGAGCCCCACGCCGCCGACGATTCCTCCGGCCGCCATCTTGGTGTCGCCCGAAACCCGAAGCCCTTCTGCCTCGGTGAGGTCCATGGTGGTGAACGGAAAGCCGTCGCCGCGCCGGCGATCATCCGAGCCCCAGGCGATCACGCCGGCCCCCGTCGCGCCCGCGGCGATGCCCACGCCGATCATCGTCCAGCCGGCGATCTTCCGGGAAGCAGACGCGGGCGCCGGGGGCGGCGGTGGCGGCATCAGCGCAGGCGGGGCGGCCACGGGGGTGAGCGTCGGCGCGGCCTCCGCCTTCGGGGCATCGCTCACCTGGGCGGGCGGCCCGGCGATGGGCTCAGCGCGCGAGCCGAGGGCGGCCACCACCTGGCCGTCCTTCGTCAGCTCGAGATAGCCGGCGGACCCCGCGGGCAACGACGCCACCACCTGCGCGCCTTGCAGCGGGAGCGCCCGGGCGGAGTCGGTGGGCCTCACCTGGTGCCACGTCGCCACCAGCGACAGGCGCCACGGGTTGATCACCTGGACCAGCAGGGTGTCTTCGCCCGATTCACGCCGGGTCAGGCGCACCGTGCCCGCCGGGAACACCGCGGCCTTCGCCTGCTGAAACAGCGCGCGAAGGGCGGGGCTGCCGGCGGGTTCTTCCGCCATGGGGGCGCGCCGCAAGAGCGCCTCGAACGCCGCCTGCGCTGCGTCGGGTGCCTTGAGCGCGAGGTGCGAGCGCGCCAACAACGTCAACGCTTCCTGCACCTCGGCGTCCGCGGCGGCGGCGTCCTGGGTGACGCGGGTGAGCGCAGGCACCGCCGCGCGGTACTTCATCGAGGAGAAGGCCACCCGGCCCTCATCGAGATCCGGGTGGCCCAGCAGCAGCGAGACGACCAGCAAGCCGACCGACATGCCC
>VFKJ01001075.1 GCA_009885595.1 Myxococcales bacterium
CGCCGCCACCTGGACCGCGCCGGTGGAGCAGGTCGCGCCCGTGGCGGCGTACCTCGAGCCCACGCCTGCGCCCCGCGCGTACGTCGAGCCCGCGCCTGCGCCCCGCGCGTACGTCGAGCCTGCGCCTGCGCCCCGCGCGCACGCCGAGCCGCCTCCCGCGGTGACCGAGGTGCAGACCGCGCCGCCGCCGAACCTCGAGCTCGACACCACCGAGCGCCGCGAGCGCCTGCGCGAGCGGCTCAAGGCCGTGCGGGAAAACCCGCGCCCCGAGCCGCTGCCCGACACTGTCGCCGAGGCCGGGGTGCTGGCCGTCGAGCGCATCTCCGCGCTGCAGACCGAGCTGTCCAAGGCCCGGGCGATGAACCTGGCCCTCGCGCAGGATCTCGAGGCCGCGCGGCGCCAGGCCGAGCGCGCCACCGAAGAAGCCCGGCTGCGCATGGACGAGGCGCGCCGCCTCTCCACCGAGATGGAAGGGCGGGTGACGCTGCTCTCCGAGCTCGAGCGCGAGCTGGAATCGCTGGAAGGTGAGCGCAACGAGTCGCTGCTGGCGCTGCAGGAGTCCCGGCAGGTGCTCGAGCTGCGTGAGCGCGAGAAGCAGGAGCTGATGGAGACCGTCGCGAAGAAGGACCAGGAGATCTCCGACAGCCTCGCCGAAGAAGAGCGCCTGGCCGCCGAGCTCGAGGTCGCGCAGGAGACGATGGGCGCGCTGCGCCGCGGCTCCGATGCGCTCAAGGGTGAACGCGACACCCTGGCTCGCCAGGTCTCGGAGCTGACGCGCGAGCGCGCTGAGCTGCTGGAAGCGCGCAAGGCCCTCGAGGCCGTGCACCGCGCGCTCTCGTCTGCCGCGATGCGCTGAGCCTCAACTCAAGCTCCAAACTCGGGGAGAGGGCCAACCAACCCATGCGCTGGCTCCTCGCTGCCGCGACGCTCATCGCCCTCGCGTTGGCGACCGCGTTGGCCGTTCGCACCCTCCGGCAGCGGTCGCCCCCCGCCGTCACCCCCCCGGTGCCGGCGGAGCTGCTGTGCGCTGACGCGAACGGGCGCCTGCTTCCCCCGCTCCCCGAGGTCACCGCCGCGCCGCTGCAGCTCGTCGTCGACCCCAACGTCCACCTGCTCATCGACGGCGCGCAGCCCGGATCCTCGCTGCCCGAAGGTCCGCACCTGCTCGAGGCCTCCGCCCCCGGGAACGAGCCGGCGAAGCTGCAGCTCGACGTCGACGCGTTCACGCCGGTGCTGCTCGACGTGCGCGCCAGCTCGGGCGCGGTGACGGTGTTGATGGTGGGCGGCCGCTGCGGCCACTGCGCTGGCGCCGTCACCAACCTGGATCTGCGGTATCGCCCCTCCGCCCCCGGCGATCTCCCGCACCTCGCGAAGGCGCTCTCAGCAGGCGACTGGCTCGAGGCCGCGCGCCAGCTGCACGGGATCGCGCCCACCGAGCGTGACGCGCCCGAGCCCACCCGGCTGCTGGCGGTGCTCTACGCCTTCGCGGGCCGCCCCACGCTGGTGCGCACGCAGCTCGAACGGCTCGACGACCCGCCGCTGCAGGCCGCGCTCAACCGGCGTGACGCGCTCGAGGAGCTCAAGCCCGTGCGGCAGCTGCAGACGGCCACCGCGCGCTGGAACGCCACCACCGAGCGCTTTCAGCGGCTGACCGATCGCTTCGTGGCCGAAGCGCCCGGGCCCCTCACGTCGCTGACGGCCACCTTCGGTGAGCTCTCGAAGAGGTTCGCCGACGCGCTGGAGAAGAGAGACGCCATCGGCTGCGAGGCCGCGTTGGAGTCCGCGAACGACACGCTCGCCGACGTGGTGACGCACTTGAGACGGCTGCACCCTGATGACTGCGCGTGGCAGCGCCGGGTGACCGACGCCCTCTGACTCCCTCTCCCCGCGTCGCAGGGAGAGGTGAACGTCAGGCCGGCGTCTTCGCGAGTACCGCCTCGGTGCTGCGGCGCCACCCAAAGCCATCGCCGAGATCGCCCCGGTCCTTCGCGTCGGCCCGCGCCAGGTGCAGCGGCCCCGGCGAGGTCCCGAACGGCACTCCCCGCCCGGTGATGGCCTCGGGGTGCTGCCGCAGGAACGTCTCCAGCAAGCGCAGCACGCCGGGCTCATCCTGCGGGCCCACGTCGATCAACGCGGAGTCCGCGCGATCGAAGTCGTGCGGCGAGTTCGACACGTACAAGGAGAAGCGCAGCTGGTCGGCCCACTTGCTCGCGCACGCCTCCACCAGCGCGGGCGAGGCCTCGTAGGTCACCGGCACGAACAGCTTGGCGAAGCCCGTGCCCACCACGCAGCCGCCCTGGCCGCCGTAGAGCGAGAAGCGATGGGGGTGCAGGTTCTCCCGCGCGCGCGGCAGCCGCAGCGCCACCACCTCGCCCGTGGTGGCGTCGGCCGGCACGTACTGCCCCGGCTCGTCGACGAACACCGTCAGCTTGCCGTCGCTCACGAAGGCCCAGCCGGCGCCAGTGCGCAGCAACCGGAACGACCAGTCCCACCCCGTGGCGCCCTGGGTGCACGCGGTGAGGTGCGCCACGAAGCCCGAGTCACCCGACGCGCGGTTGAGCTCGGGGCCCTCGCCTGGGCGCAGCTTGAAGCGGCGCGAGTGAAACCAGCGCACCTTGGGATCCGTCGAGGGCGCCGTCATCGCTTCACCTCGCCCCACAACACGTTGGGCCACTCGCGCGGCTGGCCCAGCATCTCGAGCGCGTGCTTGGCCACCCCGAGCGCGCGGGCGTCGAGCACCTGCTCGTAGTGCGTGATGCCGTAGACCGAGATGAGCAGGGCCGTGCCGATCCACCGCACCACCCGCTCCTGGAAGTCGGCGTCGGTCTTGAACGAGGGCTCGCGCGCGCGCGCGTAGGACTGAATGAGCTCGTGCGCGAAGCCTTCCAGCACCGGGCGGCCCAGCACCTCGCTGCGGTGCTCGGGCGCCAGCCACCCCAGCACGTAGTCCGAGAGCAGGCTGCCCAGATCGCGCGCGGGGTCGCCCCAGAACGAGAGCTCCCAGTCGAGGAACACGATGGAGGTGGGGCCCTTGCCGGGCTTGGCCACCCGCAGCAGGTTGGCCTGGCGCAGGTCGCCGTGGAGCAGCGCGTTCTCGCTCTCCCGCAGCTGCTGGGTGGAGAGCGCCTGCAGCCCCTGCATCGCCGCGGGGTCGGCCTGCACCTTGGCGAAGAAGTCGATGCCCGCCCCGGAGAGCCGCGCGTAGAAATCGGGCCGCATGCGCAGGAAACACTCGAGCAGATCCGACTCGTCGCGGAAGGCGTCGGCCAGCGCGTAGTGCGAGCGGCCCTCCCGGCTCATGCGGTGGAGAAACCCCAGGGCGTGCCCCACCTGCCCGGCGAGGCCATCGGGGTAGTCACCGGAGCGGCGGTGAAAGTGGTGCAGCGTCTCGCCGTGGGCGATCCACTCCAGCGCGAGCAGGCCGTGCGCGGGGTCGAACGCGAACACGTGCGGCAGGTGGAGCGGGCTGCGCGGCGCGCGCGACAACGGCTCCACCCGTTCCAGCACGCTGCCCTCGCGCAGCACCCCCACGTTCCCGGGGCCGTCGGCGATCTTCACCAGCGCGCGCTTCTTCCCAGCGATGGCCTTGCACACCACCGTGCGGTTCTTCGAAGGCGGCGGGGAAGACACGGACGGGTCGCGGACCAGCCCCAACACCGCGAGGCGGCCGTCCAGCTCGGCTTCGGTGAGAGGGGCGCGCATCGGAAACACCGCATTCCTGCCGCGCCAGGGGGGTGGCTGCAAGCATTCCTGCATGCAGCAGCGCCCCCGTTCCGGGGCGCAGGTCAGGTCGCCCGCGTCAAGCGCTGCGGCTTACAGCTCGGTGCTGGGGCGCTTCAGCTCGCTGCGGGGCGCCTCGGCGCCCTCGAGGAAGCTGAAGTCAGCGGCGTTGGCAGACCTCTCCGGGGCCTGCTCCAGCACGGAGGGCACGGTCACCGGCTCCGGAGCGGCCTCGACGGGAGCGCTCTCCACCCTGGCCGCGCGCGGGCTCTTCGCGGGAGCAGGAGCGGCCTTCGGGGCGACCCTGGTGAGGGGCGTCAGCTCGTCGAGCTCGACCCTGGGCGCCACCGGCGCCTTCACCGGCTTCACCGTCTTCGGAGTCGGGTGCGCCACCACCACCGGCTCGGGGGTGGCCGTGGCGAGCATCACCACCACGCCGATGAGCGCGAGCGCCGCGCCCACCACGCCGCCGAACACCATCCACACCTGGCGGGTGTTCGCGTGAATCGCCTCGACCTCTTCGGCGGAGAGCGACATCGCGCCATCGGCCAGCAGCTCGGGGGAGACCGACAGGGAATCGTTGAGGGCGACCGAAGGCGTCACCACCACCGCGGGCTTCACCTGCGCCGGCACGGCGATCGCGCCCACGGCCTCGATCTCCTGCGTGGGAATGCGCACCACGTCACGGGCGGGCTCGCTCACCTGGTCCAGCGTGTTCGCCTGCACGGTGATCGCGGCGGCCCCTTCGACTCCGCTCTGGACAGGCGCGAGCGCCAGCTCAGGCAGCGGATCATTGGAGATGGGCAGCTGCGCCAGCCCCTCGGCTCCGCTCGGGGCTCCGCTCAGGGCAGGCCCTTCGGCTCCGCTCAGGGCAGGCCCTTCGGCTCCGCTCAGGGCAGGCTTCATCGCCTGGGTGGCGGCCTCGACCTGCGCGAGCGACATCTCGCGGGTGGGCGCGCGCATGGCGTCGAGCTGCTGCTTCATCAGCGCGTCGGCCGCCGCGAGGATTTCGGGGGGCAGCCGCACCGCCTGCAGCTCGGGCACGGTGGCCAGCGCGTGCTGCGGGGGCACCTCGGCGAAGGCCGCCGCGACCTGGGCGGCCGTGGGGCGCGCGGAGGGATCGGCGGAGATCATCTGGCTGAGCATCGTCGCGCAGCGCTGGGGCAGCGAGGCCGGCACGCGGGGAACCCACTGTCCCGCGGCGACCTTGTGCACCACGCCCAGGGTGGTGGGGGCGGTGGGCAGCGGCGCGCCCGCAGACACGCAGAGGATCACGCCCAGGGCGTAGACGTCGCCTTCCTGGCTGGCGCCTTCACCGCGCGCGCGCTCGGGCGAGAGGTAGGGCGCGGTCTTCACCAGGTTCTGCATCAGCCGGTTCTCGCCGCGGCGATCGCTGAGGCGGTTGGCGATCACCAGCGGCATGTCCCACAGGCTCGCCTTGCCGCCGGGCACCAGCAGCACCGAGTCGCGGCTCATCTCGCCGTGCACCACGCCCTGCGCGTGCACCGTCGCCAGCGCGTCGGACAGCTGGGCGGCGAGCTTGAGCAGCAGCTCGTGGTCGAGGCGCTCTTCACCGCGCGCCGACAGCATCTCGCCGTCGGGGAAGTCGAGGGCCACGAAGGCCGAGGCGCCCACCTGGCCGGTCTGCAGAATGCGCGGCAGCGCGTGGTGGCTGGGCAGCTTCTCGCAAGCCTTCACCGCGGCGTCGCCGTTGGCCTCGAGGGGCAGCCAGCGCACCGCCACCCGGTCGCCCGAGACGGTGTCTTCTGCGCAGTCGAGACGTCCGATGCCGTCACAACGGAGCGGCGCGCGAATTCGGATGCGTGGGTCCAGCTCACCCATGATTTCAGGCCCCTTTTCGGCTTCGACCGCGCGCCGAGAGTCCCACCCCATACCACCTGGGATCCTGTTTGCACACCCCCTCCCGGGCACCTGAAACCCGGGAGCGACGCCGAGGTGTTTCCTCGCCCTGCGCAGCGGGGAGAGGGTCAGGGTGAAGGGGCCAATCTGAGCAGCCCTCCCGTCTCAGTTCAGCGGGCTTCGACGATGGTGCCCAGGGTGCCGCCCCACACGATGCGGGTGCCGGCCGCCACGCCGC
>VFKJ01000462.1 GCA_009885595.1 Myxococcales bacterium
CGGGTTCATCTCGTCGACGGCACCTTCGAGCTGTTTCGCGCGCACTACAGCAAGCGCCCTCCGCACGACTCGCCCCAGGGGAAGGATCTGAAGGCGACGGTGGGCGCGGTGCAGTCGCTCATCAACCTGCTGCAGGATTCTTCGGAGAAGGCCACCCACGTGGCGGTCGCCTTCGACAACCCCATCGTCTCGTTCAGGAACGGTCTCTTCGAGGCCTACAAGACCGACGAGGGCATCGACCCTGCGCTGCGCGCCCAGTTCGACGACGTGGAGCAGGCGGTCGCGGCGCTGGGCGTGGTGGTGTGGCGCATGAAGGAGTTCGAGGCCGACGACGCGCTGGCCACCGCCGCGCTGCGCTTCGCGAAGGATCCCCGGGTGGAGCAGGTTCGCATTCTCACCCCCGACAAAGATCTCGGCCAGGTGCTCTCGGGGACGCGCATCGTGCAGGTCGATCGCATTCGCCAGAAGCTGATCACCGAGGAGACGCTGTGGACCGACAAGCACCTGCGGCCGGCGAGCATTCCTGATTTCCTCGCGCTGGTCGGTGACACGGCCGATGGGATTCCCGGGCTCGAAGGGTGGGGCGAGAAGTCCACCTCCGAGGTGCTCGCCGCGCACCCGCACCTCGAGGACATTCCGGAGCTCGCCTCGAAGTGGAAGGTCAAGCCGCGCAGCGCCGAGAAGCTGGCCGCGGTGCTCGCCGCTTCGCGCCTCGACGCCTTGCTCTACCGAAAGCTCGCCACCCTGCGCGACGACGTGCCGCTCGAGGAGACGCTCGAGCAGCTCGAGTGGAAGGGCGCCCCCAGGGCCCAGTGGTTGAAGTGGTGCCAGGCCGTCGGCAGCACCTCGCTGGTGACGCGGCCCTCTCGCTTCCTCGGGTGACTCACTCGACCGAGTCGGGGGGCCGGGTAATCCACGCGGCGATGAAGAGATCGATCTCGCCGCGCATCACGTCCTTCACCCGCGGGGTGCCTTCACCGGTGCGTGGATCTTCGACGCGCGGACTCTTGCCCACGAAGTAGCGCCGCACCTCGGCGCCGCCTTCGCCCTGCCCCGAGAGCACCGTCATGGTGAGCGCCTTGAGCTCGAGCACCGTCGAGGCGCCGAACAGCGTCACCTCGCGCCCCGTCTTCTCGTCGCGCGCCGACACCTCGGCCCCCACCCGCTCCACGAAGCGCCCGGCGCGCCGCTTCACTTCCTTGCCGTCGAGCCTGAGCGTCTCGGGCACCACCACCTCGCCGCGCGAGGGACGGTAGAGCCGCACGTAGGCCGAGAGGCGCGCGTCGTCGTCGATGCGCCGGTGGGTGCCGCGCTCGCCCGAGAGAAAACCGAACACGCCGGGCCCGTGCAGGTGCAGCACCGCCCGCAGCGGCTCGTCCCCCTCGGCGGCGGCTGACACCTCGTAGCCCCGGCGCTCCGCCCAGCCGCGGTACATGGTCACCAGCTCGCGCACCCACGCCTCGCTCATGTCGCCGTTCGCGCCCGCCGAGACCTCGAGCCAGGCGTCATCGACGTCCTTCTCGCCCCCGGCCGCCACCCGCGCCTCCGCCAGCCGCACTTCCCGCGCCGCCTCTTCCACCGCGCGCACGGCGCCCGCGAGCTGCAGCTCGCCCTTCGCGTCTCTCGCCCGGCGCCGCGCGATCTGGCACAGCTCGCGCAGTCGATCGAGCTCACCCAGCTGCGCGTCGAGGGCGCGGAAGGTGCGCAGCACCGCCGCCGCCCGCTCGCCGTCGTCCCAGAAGCCGGGCGCCTGGCTCTGCGCCAGCAGCTCCCTGCGGCGCGACTCGAGCTCGGGGCGCTTCGCGGCCGACGCCACCGCGGCAGCGCGGCCGACGAAGGCCTCTGCTTCCTGGGTGAGGGCCTTTTGATCGAGCCGCTTGTTCTTCACCTGCCCGCCGGCCGAGGGCAGGTGCGCCTGCGCGGTGGCCTCGCGCTCGCGCGTCACCTTGGGCTCCGCCACCGCGTGCACGGCGCCTTTGTGCGCGACCACCTTCACCGGCGTGCCCGCGGGAAGCGGGCGGCGCGCGATCTCCACCGCGAGCGCGGCGGTGAGCGTCTTCTCGATCTCCCGCTGCAGGAAGCGCGCGCCGTGCGAGGGCGAGTAGCCGCGCTCGACCAGCAGCTCCACCACCTCGGGCGCCACCTCGACGTCGAGGTGCCGTGCGCGAATGCCCTCGCGCTCGAGCACCCGGCCCACTTCGCGCTGGGCGATGCGGCGAATCTCCACCTTCCCCAGCGGGCGGAAGTGGCAGAGGCCGTCGAAGCGGTTCAAGAACTCCGGGCGGAAGGTGGCCGAGATGCGGCGATCGATCTCGCTGATCAGCTCGTCGTCACCACGCCGCGCGGAGAACCCGATCGGTCCCTCGCGGTACACCTCGGCGCCCACGTTCGAGGTGCAGACGATCAGGGTGTTGTTGCAGGGCACGGTCTCGCCCGCGGCGTTGATGAACTGCCCCTCGTCGAAGAGCTGAAGGAAGCGGTCGTGGCACTTCGCGTGCGCCTTCTCGAACTCGTCGAGCAGCAGCACGGTGAACACCCGCCCGTCGAGCAGCTTGGTGAGCTCGCCGCGCTTGCCCGAGAGCGTCTGCGCCCAGGGGTTTCCGAAGAGCACCTGCTCGTCGCCGAAGTCCGGGTAGTCGGCCATGTTGAGCCGCACCAGGCGATCGGCCGCGCCGAAGAGGTACTCGGCCAGCAGCTTCGCCAGGTGCGTCTTGCCCACGCCCGTGGGGCCGGCGAACAGGAACACGCCCAGCGGCCGGCGCGGGTTGTTGAGCCCGGCCTTCAAGAGCGCGACCGAGCGCAGCACCGCGGCCACCGCGTCGGTCTGGCCGAGCAGGCGCGTGCCGAAGAAGCGGCCCACCTCGTCGAGGTCGAGCGCCACCGCGTCGTCGGCCATGAAGCGCGGCAGGCGGGTGGCGTTGCAGAACCGGGTGAGCACCTCTTCACTGCTCACGCGCTCCTTCGAGGCCCCGGCGGTCTCCGTCACCGTCTCGCGCAGCAGCTCGATGGCTTTTCGCGGCAGCCGCTGGGCGAGCAGGAACTTCA
>VFKJ01000530.1 GCA_009885595.1 Myxococcales bacterium
ACGGCGCCAGGATGCCCACCACGCCCAGCGGCACCGGCTCGATGAAGGCGTGCGAGGGGGTGAAGAGCGGGTGCGAAGAGACGGTGCGGCGCTGCATCCACTCGCGCACGTGCTTACGGCCCTGCCGTGCGCCGTCGAGGGGGATCAGCACGTCGGCGGAGAGCGACTCGAAGCGCACCCGGTGACCGAAGTCTGCGCTGATCGCGCTGACGATGTCCTCGCGGTGCTTGATCAGCATCTTCTCGAGCCGGGCAAGCAGATCTTCACGCGCGTCGGCGTCGAGGTACGACTTCGCGTCTGCGGCCTTGCGAAGCACGTCGTAGGCACGGCGGACGGGGCTGGTCTCGTTAGGGGCCTGCATGGTCGCTCCGGGGTTGGGGTCCGGGGGGACCTTCTTCCTTTGCCGCGGAAGCGTCAATGCGCGCGGCGTGGTTGCGCCGGGGAGAACCAGGGCCATCTTGGGGGAGCGCACGAATCCACCCGCTCAGTGGTACTGCTCTTCGCGCTGGTGACGCGCCGCGAGCACGCTCACCCATCGGCCGGGGCCCACGCGGTAGAGGAGGACGTAGCCCGAGTCTCCAGAGGGGACGATCAGCTCTCGAAGCGAGCCGTCCTGTTCGCCGATTCCGTGCGCCCGTCGCCCGACGAAAGGGAGTCGCTCGAGGACCTCGACCGCTTCACGGATGCGGGCCTCAGGATCCGTCTGACTTTCGTGGGCCAGCAGGTGCTCGGTGAGGCGCACCAGGTCCTGCAGGGCGGCGCGGGCGAAGCGCACCCGATACCGCGCCATCAGCGCCCCGCCCGCTTCTTTCGCTGAGGGGTCGCCGCTCGGCGAACGGCCTTGAAGACCTGCTCTGGAGAGACCCAATCGGCGGCGGCCTCAGCCTCGAGCCCGCGCTGGACGAAGGCCTGCTGGGACGTCCGCAGCTCGGCGTGCCGGGTGACCGCCTCTTCGATGAAGCCGGACACCGTCTCCCCCTCGTCCAGCAAGGACTCCACCCGACGGCGCAGCGCCGGGGTCACGCGGGTCGCAGGCAGGAGCGCTGACTTCATGCCTGCACTACATCTGTAGTGCAGCCTGCCGTCAACGCGGCATGTGGGGGAGCCGGGCGTCCATCACCACCCGCCGCACCTGCAGCGCCTCGGTCGGCTTTCGCCGGGCGATCATCAGCGCCCGCTCGCACTCCGCCCACACCAGCGGCCCGAGGATCTGCCAGTTCGGCGGCTCCACCACGGTGAGCTCGAGCAGCCCGAAGGTGAACACCACGGGCTTCGCGGGCTCGGCGTCGGAAGGCGTCACCGCGGCCACCTTCGCCGGCAACACCTCGCGCAGCTGTGAGAGCAGCTCGGGCTTCACCTTCGCGTCGGAGGTCGGCCCCAGCAGCACCGCGAAGCCGTCGGTGTGAAGCCGCACCACCTTCGCGCTTGGGCAGACCTGCTTCAGGCCTTCCACCATGGCCCGCAGCGCCGCGTCGCCGGCCTTGAAGCCGTGGCGCACGTTGAAGAGCGTGAACTCGAGCGGGTCGACCAGCACCGCGCCGAGCTCCCAGCCGTCGGAGTGGCCGTGCGTGGAGATGTCGAACTCTTCCTTGAGCAGCTGCCCCTGGTTGAGGGCGAGCGCGTGCGCGGCGCCGGTGACGGTGTCGGGGTAGCCGCGGCGGTGCAGCTCGGCCTCGACGAGTTGATCGACGAGCCAGGTGGGGGCGTCGGGCCGGCCCTGGGCGGTGGGGAAGAGCGCGAGCAGCGCCTTCGCGCTTCGATCGGTGATGGAGAACGTCAAGCCCTCTCCCCGACCCTCTCCCCCTCGGGGGAGAGGGAGACAGTTGTTCCGTTGCTCATTCGACCGTCACGCTCTTCGCGAGGTTGCGCGGCTGGTCGACGTCGGTGCCGCGCAGATCAGCCACGTGGTACGCGAGCAGCTGCAGCGGGATGGTGGCGATCAACGGCGCCACCAGCGCGCTCGTCTTGGGGATCTCGATGAAGTCGGTGCCCAGCGACTTCGCGTGCTCGTCGCCCTCCTCCACCACCACGATCACCTGACCGCCGCGCGCGCGCACCTCTTCGATGTTCCCGATGATCTTCTCGTAGTGGATGCGCGGTTCCTGCGGCGCCACCACCACCACCGGCATCTTCTCGTCGATGAGCGCGATGGGCCCGTGCTTCATCTCGCCGCCCGCGTAGCCTTCCGCGTGCACGTACGAGATCTCCTTGAGCTTGAGCGCGCCCTCGAGCGCCACCGGGTGCATGGTGCCGCGCCCGAGGAAGAGGAAGTCCTGCGCGTGCATGTACTTTCGCGCGATCTCCTTCACGTGGACTTCCGTCTTCAGCACCGCCTCGATCACCTTGGGCACGCCGGAGAGCGCGGTGAGGTGTTCCTGCGCCTGCGCCTGGCTCAACGTTCCGCGCAGCCGCCCCAGCTTGATC
>VFKJ01000375.1 GCA_009885595.1 Myxococcales bacterium
AGGCAGATTACCCACGTGTTACGCACCCGTGCGCCGCTCTACTCAGGTTGCCCTTTTCGCGCTCGACTTGCATGTGTTAGGCACGCCGCCAGCGTTCGTTCTGAGCCAGGATCAAACTCTCCAAGATAATTTTTAGAGTGTATTGACTGGCGATTTGCTTCCAAACCCTTGCGGATTCAGTCGCTCGCTAGCGTCCTGTCAGTGTGTGTGCTGACAGAACTTATATTTGTTGCACTGCGTATACTTGCAGTACTTCTTGGGCTTGCTATCCAGTTTTCAAAGAGCGACCTGCGTTTGCTGCGTTCTGCGGGGCTTCTCTACATCTACAACCGCCGGCTCTGCAACTTCTTTTTTGCTGCCCGGCTGCTGCGTTTCTGCTTTGCTCTCGCGCCTTTCGGGGCAAGGGAGGCAGCTTCTACATCCGCTGCCTGAAGTTCGTCAAGGTCTTGTTCTCTTCAGTTCTTCCGGCGAACCGGCTGAGGAGAGACCCTGCATCCCAGGCCGATTTACCGGCTCTGGCGCTTCCCGGCTTTCGCTCGTTTCCGAGCTGCCGTCAAGGAAGCTGATCAGGTGATCAATCACCTATTCTCATGTGGTCCGACGGTCCTGCGGTCCGACTCTGACTTCGTTCTTCGAACGACTCGCCCCTCACCGAACTACCCGCCCGCCAGTCCCGCCCTCGAGGCCTTCCAAGCGCGGGGGGGCGGCATATACAGATCAGGAATCCCTGTGTCAACACCCGCCCGACGAAATTCTGTTCGACCAAATTCGCCAGCAGTTCAGGGCTGTTGAAGCCTGAGGCCGGTGATGTCGACCCGCCCCCGGCGGGTGCGTTCTGCGATCACCACTGATCGGAGCTGCTCGAAGGCGTCGTCCAGGCGGTCGTTGATCACGAGGTAGTCGTAGCTCTGGGCGCCCTTCTCGCACTCGGCGCGCGCGGCGAGCATGCGGCGCTGGATCACGTCGTCGGTGTCGGTGCCCCGGGAGCGCAGGCGGCGCTCGAGCTCGTCCATGCTGGGGGGGAGGATGAAGATGGTCACCGCGTCGGGGTACTTGCGCTTGATCGAGGTGCCGCCCTGCACGTCGATGTCGAAGACGGCGAGCCCCCGCGGGCGCCAGGAATGATCGATCACGCCCTTGGACGAGCCGTAGAAGTTCCCGTGCACCTCGGCCCACTCCACGAACTCGTTCCGGTCGATCATCGCCTTGAACGTGAGGGGATCGACGAAGTGGTAGTCTTGGCCGTTCACCTCGGCGCCCCGAGCGGGGCGGGTGGTGTAGCTCACCGAGATCTCCGCCTCGGGGAACTGCTTGCGGAGCATGTGAGCGAGGGTCGTCTTCCCCGCGCCGGAGGGCGCCGAGAGGATGACGAGGAGGCCCGGCGAGAGGATCGCCGGCAGCTGGGGTTGGGTGGTGATCATTCGACGTTCTGAACCTGTTCGCGGATGCGCTCGAGCTCTGCCTTGAGCTGCATGATGCGGCTGCTGATCTCTGCGTGCTGGCTCTTGGAGCCGGTGGTGTTGACCTCGCGGTGCATCTCCTGGACGAGGAAGTCCATCTTGCGGCCGGAGGGCTCCTTCGAGCGGAGCAGCTCGAGGAACTGCTCGAGGTGGGAGGAGAGCCGGGTCATTTCCTCGGCGACGTCGGTGCGCTCGGCGAAGAAGGCGACTTCCTGGGCGAGGCGCTGGGCATCGACGGCCAGGCCGCGGGAGAGCTCGGCGATCCGCTCGGAGAGCCGGGTGCGGTAGAGCTCGATGGCCCTGGGCGCCAGCTGCTTGACCTCTTCGACCCACTGCGCGACCAGGGCGAGGCGCGTCGAGAGATCGGTGAAGAGCGCCAAGCCCTCTTTCTCCCGCATCTGGCGCAGCGCCTCGAGGGCCAGCAGCAGGGCGCTCTCGGCGGCCTTCCCAGCGTCCTCCAGACCCACGGCCTGCTCTTCCAGGCGGATCACGTTCGTCTGCGTCGCGATGTCCTTGAGGGTGACGGTGTCGGGCAGCTCGAGCGCCCTGGCCAGCTCAGCCCAGGCACGGCGGTATTCCCGCGCGAGCGCCACGTCGACCTGCGGCACCACCCCCAGGGCCGTCCTGCTGGCGCGGCGCACCTGCACGTCGACCGCGCCGCGCGCGAGGCGGTCCTTCACCAGCTTCTGCAGCGAGCCTTCGAGGGCGGCGAGCTCCCGGGGGAGCCGCACCTTCACCTCGCAGAACTTGTGATTGACCGAGCGCAGCTCGACCGTGAGCGACTCATTTCCAGCCGTCGCGGTACCCGTTCCAAAGCCCGTCATGCTCCGAAGCATGAGCACTCGTAGTGGGCTTCTCCGGGGAGATCAATTTCCAGATGGGAGCTTGGAGAGCAGCTCGGTGGTGCTGTGGTTCTTGGGGTCGCCCGCCACGGCCACCCGGCCTCCGTAGGCCTCGACCTCCGCCCGTTCGGGGATGCTCTCGGGGGTGTAGTCGGTGCCCTTCACGTGCACGTCTGGTCGGAGCGCCCGGATC
>VFKJ01000938.1 GCA_009885595.1 Myxococcales bacterium
CGACCGGCGGCCTGATGAAACGGAGTCGTCACCAGGCAACGAGGGTCCACCGTCAGGCGAGCCAGTGCATCGAAGACCCCGGCGCGCGCGAGGTAGTCCGCCTCGACCGCGAGCGCGGTGGGGTGCACCACGACGTGAGCAGCGAGATGGGTGCGCACGCCTTCGACGAAGGTCCCCGCGCCGAGCTGCGCGAAGGTGTGGTGACGCCCCTCAGGGAGCACCACGTTGTGACCGGCCTGCGCGCCGCCGTTGAAGCGCACCACCAGCCGCGCCCCGAAGCGCCGGGTGAGCGCGTCGGTCACCGTGCCCTTGCCACAATCTCCAAAGCCCAGGCCCGTGACGATGAAGGCCCGGCTCACGCGCGATCACCGAAGGCGATGGCCAGCGAGTCCGGGTGTCTGTCGCGGCTCTCGCGCAGCCCCACGAGTCGCGACTGCACAACAGCCAGCGCCGGCGTGGTGGGCTCGTTCATGCGTCGTCACAGATCACGACAACACTTCACCCACAAGAGCGCAGGACGGCGGCCATTCTCCGGTACTCCCTTTTTTGGTCGGCGTTCCCCTGGACCGGGCTCCGCTAAGGTCCGCCCGTGTTCTCTGCCCTGAGCTTGCTCCTGTGCGCGGCCGTTTCTCCAGCGGCCACCATCACCACCGCCGCGACGATCGCGTCGCACCACGTCTACGTGGGCGTGTACCTCACCGACGTCTCTGACTTCGACTTGAAGGCGGGGCGCTTCAAGGCCGATCTCCATGTGTGGGTGAAGTGGCTGGGTGACGCCGTTCCGCCCAACATCACCTTCGAGAACGGGGAGATCGACTCGAAGGAGGTGTTGAGCTCCGAGCATGAAGGTGACTGGTTCTCCCTGCATTGGAGAGTTCAAGGCACCTTCCGCGGCGAGTTTCCGGTGCACGCGTTTCCGTTCGATCGCCAGACCCTGCCGGTGATCTTCGGGCTCAACCGGGCCGAGGGGCGCCTGGTGCCTGACCTGGGCGCGAGTGGAATGAGCCCGGCGTTCTCCGTGAGCGGCTGGTCCTACGAGCCGCAGTTCGCCGCGCGCTCCGAAGAGCGGATCTACGGCTCGGACCTGGGGAGCATCGCGCGGGAAGGAAAGAACGCCCGGCAGGGACTGGCCAGCTTCTCGGTGGAGATGCGCCGCCCCGTCGGTCCGTACCTGATCAAGTTCGCGCTGCCGCTGGCGCTGATTCTGGTGGTGGCGCTGCTGGCGTTGCTCCTTCCTCCAGAGCGGCTGGACGTGCGCTCGGCCATGGGCATCACCGCGTTGCTCTCGTGCATCGCGTTTCACTACACGCAGGCTGACACCCTCCCCAACGTCACCTACCTGGTGGCGGCCGACAAACTCTTCCTCGGTGCGTACGTCTTCGTGGCGGCGACGTTGCTGTTGAGCATCATCGCGTTCCGGCGCACCGAGGCGAAACACGACACGGCCCGCCGGGCGGATCGGCTTGGCCTGTGGGCCCTCCCCACCCTCACCCTGGTGGGCCTGGTGAGCCTGCTGAGCGGAACGTTGTGGCGCCCCAGCCCCGACGAGCCCCCGGCGCCGAAGAACCCGTATCCAGCTGAGCCGCTGCTGCGGGTGGCGGTGAGTTCCCTGGACAACCCGGGGGGAGGTCAGCTCCCCTCGAGGCGGGGGGCCCTGGTGGTGCGCGCGGCCGATGGCACCTTCCGTCCGATGCTGGCGCAGGAAGCGCCGGCGATGACCAACTCGCTGGTGCGGCTGTTGCCTGAAGGCGGCATGCGCATTCGCTGGGTCCTGCGGGCCGACGCACGCTGGAGCGACGGCAGCCGGGTCACCTCGGACGATCTGATCTTCTCGCTGGAGACCCGCCCCGACGCGCTCCGGACCCAGATCGAGCGCCTCGACGAGCGCAGCATCGACGTCACCTACTCCGCGCGGCGCAGTGAGCTGCTGGCTGGCTTCGCGGTGTTTCCGAAGAGCGCCGCGCCGTTCGGAGCTGACGGTGGACGCGAGGCGCTGAGCAGGGCGAACGATGAGGGGCTGATCGCGACCAGCGGCGCCTTCCAGCTCGGCGAGTTCGAGAAGGGCGCCAGGCACACCCTGCGGCGCAACGAGCAGTTCGCGGCGATGAAGCCGGTGTTCGAGCGGGTCGAGGCGAAGCTGCTCACCCCGGAAGACGCGGTGCGCGCGCTGCTGGCCCACGAGGTCGACGTCATCCCCACGCTGACGGCCGCTGGTTACGCGCTGCTCAAGGACGACCCGCGGGTGAAGGTGCTGGAGCAGCCGGGCGAGCTGCTCTGGGTGCTCGTTCCCAACCTGAGCGGTCCCCCGTGGGACTCTCTGTCCGCGCGCCAGGCGCTGCTCTCAGCGTTGGATCGTCAGGCCATGGTGAAGAGCCTGACGCCGGCGCCGACCCGGGTGGCCTGGGGTTGGCTCGCGGAACCTGAGCTCACCGTGCCGAGCTCGGCGCGGCTGGAGACGCTGGGCCTGACCCAGGTGAAGCTGAACATCGCGAAGATCCGCTCGCAGCGTGAGACGCACGCCGTGCTGAGTCGGCAGATCGTGGAAGACTTGAAGAAGGCCGGCCTCGAGGTGGAAGTGGTGGAGCAGGATCAGCTCTACCAGGCGGTGCAGCGCGGTGACTTCCAGGGGCTGGCCTTGCTGGGACGGGACACCGATTCACCTGCGCGTTTCATGAACGTGGTGGCGGCCAATGGAAGGCCTGATCTGACGAGGGCCGCGGGTCCGCACTTCGACGACGAGATGGCGGAGCGCTTTGAAGCCTTCGACGCCTCGCTCTACACCGAGCGACGCGACTCGCTGGAAGGTCACATGCAGCGGGCGTGGTTTGCGAGGCTCCCGATGTTGCCCCTGGTGCTCACCTCCCGCCTGGCCGCGGTGCGCGCCGAGCTCGAAGGACCCGACTGGGGTGAGGCCGATTCGCTCTGGTGGAACGTGGCCGAGTGGCACACCAAGCCGTCCGCCGAGGCCCCGAAAGACTGAGCCGCTGACCCTTCGCTCCCAATCCTGAGGGGCCCGGCTCACGCGCGCTCGAGCCCGCTCGGCCCGTCCGACACGTCGAGCACCTCGGCGGTCGACTCGAGCTTCAACTTCGGAGCGTCGTCCTTCCCCAGGCTGGCCGCGAAAGGCATCAACGCGCGCGCGACACGACCCACGCGCCGGCCGTCGAAGCCGCCGTCACGCAGCTGCTTGGCGAGGGAGTCCAGCGTGTGCAGCCCCTGCCCCAGGGCGAGCAAGCCCGCCACCACCACGCTGGTGTCTTCGGGGCTCTCCAGGCAGACGACGTGATCGCCCAGCAGATCTCGCCACGCGCGCTCGCATTCCGCCCGGCGTTCGAGATCGGGAATGAGGAAGAACGGCTCGAAGGCGTGCTGCACCTCTTCCACGACTGACGCCAGCGGGAGGTCGACCTCCAGCTCGTCACCCAGCCACTGCTTCACCGCCTGGCGCGACACGTGGCTGTACGGCTTCTCGTCGCCGGTGAGGAACAGGTAGCCGCGCTGCCCCCGTTTGCGGTGGCAGTCGAGGTCGAGGTGGCGCGCCGCGAAGTACAGCGCGAGGTCGTACGACTCGCGGTCGCCCCCACCGCCGCCGCCTTCGAGCCAGGTCCAGGTGAGCCATTGATCCATCAGCTCCGCGGTCGACTCGAACTGGCCCACCTGCAGCGGCGCGCGATCATCGAAGGCGTCGCCCACCGCCATGAACAACACCTGGGGATCGCGCACGCCGAAGTCGCCCAGGCGCTTCATCAGCCCCGGGAGATCGTGCCGCGCGAGTCGTTCGGGCACCGCGCCCATCGACCCGGTGACGTCGAGCGCGAAGGCGATGGCCAGCGATTCCGGGTGCTGGGTGCTGTCGCGGCTCTCGCGCAGCCCCACGCCCTTCGGATCCATCAGCGGGTGGCAGGAGCGCTGCGCAAAGAGCTGCTGCGTGGGCCGGGTCGCTCTGACCGAGGTGAGCGCCGCGTGGGCTTCGTAGCTGTACGCGCCGTACCCCACGTCACGCCTTCCCGTTCGCCGCCGCCCACGGCCGCAGCGCCTCGACCACCTGCTTCGCGCGGGTGTTGCCCGACGCGGTGAGGCTGGCCTCGAGCTGGGCGAGCCCCGACACCGCCCCCTCTCCCAGCGCGACCAACCCGGCCGCGGCGGCGCAGGTGTCCGCGGGATCATCGAGCACGATGAACGAGTCGCGCAGGTACGGCGTCCAGAAGGCGGAGACCCCGGCGCCGCGCTTGCGATCCGGCGCGATGAAGAAGGGGTGGAAGGTGCGGCGCACGTCGGCGATCACGGCCTCGAGGGGCATGTCCTGCTGGTCGGTGCCGAGCCAACGCTTCACCAGCGCGCCGGAGAGGGTGGTGTTGGAAGGCTCGTCGCCGGTCATGAAGAGGTAGCCCTTGCGCTGGCGCTTCTCGAAGCAGTCCATCGCGGTGTGGCGCGCGAAGAAGTGGAACGCCAACTCGTAGAGCTCATCGCCGCCGCCCTTGAGGGAGCACTTGGTGAGCCAACGGTCCATCAGCTCGGCGGTGGTCTCGAACTGGCCGACCTGCAACGGCCGGCCGTCGCCCGTCACGTCGGTCAAGGCCGCGAAGAGCACCTGGGGGCTCGCCACCTTGGTGTCGGTGAGCAGCTTCATGAAGCCGGGCAACTGCTTGGTGGCGATGTCGACGGGGATGCTCGCCATCGAGCCGCTGATGTCGAGCGCGAAGACGATGCCCAGGGAGTCGGGGTTGTCCTTGCTGTCGCGCGACTCGCGGTACTTCACGCCCTTCGGGTCCATCTTCGGGTCGACCACCGTCCCTTTGAAGACGGCGGTCGCCGACTGGCCCGCGCGGCTGGAGGTGATCGCCTGATGCGCTTCGTAGCTATACGACCCGTAGCCCATGGGGAGCTCCTTCAAGGTGCTGCGTGTGAGTGCGGCGCTCATTCCAACCAGGCATCTGAAACG
>VFKJ01000306.1 GCA_009885595.1 Myxococcales bacterium
CGGGGCCGCAGGAGTCTGCGCCGCGGGCGCGGTCGCCCACGCAGCCTCATCCGTGGCCGCAGGAGGCTCCGCCGCGGGCGCGGTCGCCCACGAAGCCTCATCCGTGGCCGTAGGGGTCTCCACCGCGGGCGCCGGGGCCCACGACGCATCTTCCTGGGGCGCGGTCTCCACCGCGGGCGCCGTCGCCCACGACGATTCATCCGTGGTGGCAGGCGCGGCTTCCGCTGCGGGCGCGGCCCATGAAGCATCCTCCGCTGGCGGAGCTTCCGCTGCGGACCACGAAGCGTCCTGCGCGGGTGGAGCTTCCTCTGCGGGCGCGGTGGCCCACGACGCCTCGTCGGCGTTCGCCGGGGTGCCCGTCGCCCACGAGGCATCATCAGGCGTGGAGGGCGCTTGCTCGGCGGCAGGCGCGGTCGCCCACGAGGCCTCGTCCGGCGCCGCAGCGGGGGGCGCCTCTTCCGTGGGCGGCGGCGAGACCTGCGTCACCCACTCCGGCGCGCTCTCCGGCTGCGCGAGCGCCTCGGCCGGCGGCGCGGCCGACTGATCCCAGCGCGCATCGGTGGCGTCCAGCGGCACTTCGGCGGCGGGCTGCTGCTCGGGCTCGGCCGGGAGCGGGACCTCACTGACCGACTCGGTGACCCAGCCCGTCTGCGCGGTGGCGGCGTCGACGCGCGAGGCCTCGTTCGCCTCCATGGTGAGCCACGAGGGCGTCTGCGAGACGGCCTCGGCTCCCGCGGGGGGCTCGACCACCGCCTCCAGCACCGGCAGCTCTTCCTCGGGCGGCCCTTCGTCCTGGGCCATCTGCATCTCGGCGACGTTCGTTTCGGCGGCGGGCGCGAGCTGCGCACCCCAGTCGGAGTTGAGGCTCGGGGAAGCGCCTTGCCCCTGGTCCGAGACGGTGACTTCTTCGGGGACCACGTACGCGTCGGCGGGGAGCTCCTCGTCGCTCATCACCTCGATCGCCTCTTCCTCGGTCTTCTTCGGCCTGGGAGCCGACGGGGGAGGCTCTCCGCCGATCACCACGTTCACCGGCGCCTGGCGCGTCACCGCCGAGTGCAGCCCCGAGGGCGCGGACTGCGCGGCGATCGCGCGGGCCATCTTCTCCGCCATCGGCTCGGAGCCGGCGAGCTCGAAGTGTTCCTTCGCCTTCACGTAGCTGCCCTGCTGCGCCAGCGCGAGGCCGAGGTAGTTGTGCGCCTTCTTGTGCGTGGGCTCGAGATCGGTCGCCGTCTCGAACTCCTTGATGCAGCGCTCGAGGTTGTTGGTCTTCAGGTACACCAGCCCGAGGTTCACCCGCAGGGTGGCGTCGGTGGGGTTCTCGTTGACCAGCCGCTCGTAGACCTCGGACGCCTGATCGAAGAGCCCCAGCTTGAAGTAGGCAAGCCACAGCAGGTTCTGCGCCTTCTCGTTCTTCGGCGCGAGGCCGTGG
Organism: Myxococcales bacterium; assembly: GCA_009885595.1. Lineage (GTDB taxonomy): Bacteria > Myxococcota > Myxococcia > Myxococcales > Myxococcaceae > Archangium_A. The sequence goes on from VFKJ01000306.1 coordinate 1,430, forward strand.
GCCTTCTCGAGGTGCTCGCGCGCCTCGACGATCTTGCCTGAGGCCAGCAGCTCGCCGCCCTTGTAGAGCGCGCCGAGGAATTCCTCTTCGACGGCTGGATCTCGTCCCCTCACACTGGTGGGCATCGTTCCCGGATTCCCTGGTGCTAGCGCTCGTCGCCCTGCGCGACCTGCGCCTGCGCCTTGTATTGAAAGTAGAGCGAGATCACCTTGCGCACGTACGCCTGGGTCTCGGGGTAGGGCGGCACCTGGCCGCCATACTTCTTCACTGCGTCAGGCCCCGCGTTGTAGGCGGCCACCATCTTCACCATGTCGCCGTTGAACTCGTTGGCGAGCACGCGCAGGTAGCGCACGCCGCCCTCGATGTTGTCCTTCGGATCGAAGATGTCCTTCACGTACATCTCGCGCGCGGTGGCGGGCATCAACTGCATCAGCCCCGAGGCGCCCACCACGGAGATCGCGTTGGGATCGAAGGCCGACTCCGCGTGCATCACCGCGCGCACCAGCGCGGGCGGCATCTTGTACCGAACCGCCGCCTGGTCGATGTACTCGTCGAATTCACCCAGCGAGATGCGGGTTCGGACGCTGATGCGCGAGGGCTCGGCGGGGTTGGGGGCGGGCCGAAACTCCCCTTCGGTCCTCCTGGCCTGCCGGCCCTGACCGCTCTTCGGCAGCACGTTCGTGTAGACGATGGTGCCGTCCTTCTCGACGTACTTGTAGATGTTGCCCGCAAGGGCCTCGCTCGGCAGCAGTGCCGCCAGACCAAGCGCGAGGAAAATGGCAGGCTTGAAGAGCATTCTCTGGGTGGGACACTACCGCTGATCGGTCGGGCCTCGCAAAGAACTGACCTTGGCCCCCGAGGCTTCCGCGATCTCTTCGCCCCCCGCCCGCGAGGGTGGTTAAACGCGCGCCATGGTTCGTGAATTCGACTTCCTCGTCCTCGGCGGCGGCGTCGCCGGCCTCAGCTTTGCCCTCGAAGCCTCAAAGTCCGGGCGGGTGGCGGTGCTCACCAAGCGCAGCCGGTCCGAGGGAAACACGGTCTACGCGCAGGGCGGCATCGCCGCGGTGCTCTCCCCCGACGACAGCTTCGAGAAGCACGTCGAAGACACCATCATCGCCGGCGCCGGGCTCAACAAGCGCGAGATCGTCGACATCACCGTGCGCGAGGGGCCCGAGCGGCTCAGGGCGCTGGTCGCGGTGGGCGCGGAGTTCAACCGCAGCGAGAACGGCGAGTTCGATCTCACGCGCGAAGGGGGCCACAGCAAGCGGCGCATCGTGCACGCGGGCGACATCACCGGCCGCGAGGTGCAGCGCGCGTTGCTCGCGGGTTGTGACGAGACCGGGAAGATCGACTTCTTCGAAGACTCCACCGCGATCGACCTCATCCTCGATCCCGCGGCGCCCCGGGGGCAGGGAAGAGCCCTGGGCTGCTACGTGCTGCGGGAGGACGGCAGCATCGACACCTTCCTCTCCAAGGTGACGGTGCTGGCCACCGGCGGGGCGGGGAAGGTCTACCTCTACACCTCGAACCCCGACGTCGCGACGGGCGACGGGGTGGCGATGGCCTACCGGGCAGGCGCGAAGATCGCGAACATGGAGTTCTACCAGTTCCACCCCACCTGCCTCTTTCACCCCGACGCCAAGAACTTCCTCATCAGCGAGGCGCTGCGCGGAGAGGGTGGCCGGCTGCGGGTGAAGTCGACGGGTGAGCGCTTCATGAAGCGCTACGACGAGCGGCAGGAGCTGGCGCCGCGCGACATCGTGGCCCGCGCCATCGACGCGGAGATCAAGCGCACCGGCGACGAGTGCGTGCACCTCGACATGACGCACCTGGGGAAGTCGTACCTGGTCGAGCGCTTCCCCAACATCTACGCCACCTGCAAGGAGTTCGGCATCGACATGGCCGTGCAGCCCATTCCGGTGGTGCCCGCGGCCCACTTCATGTGCGGCGGCGTGGTGACCGACGCCTTCGGGCGCACCTCGGTGCCGGGGCTGTTCGCGGTGGGCGAGGTGAGCTGCACGGGGCTGCACGGCGCCAACCGCCTCGCCTCCAACTCGCTGCTCGAGGGGCTGGTGTTCGGCCACCGCGCGGTGAAGGTGTGCGCGGAGGAAGTGAAGTCGGTGGGCGCGCCGACCCACCCGGTGCGGGAGTGGGATCCGGGGCACGCGGTCACCTCCGACGAGCGGGTGGTGGTGAGCCAGAACTGGGACGAGATCCGCAGGTTGATGTGGAACTTCGTGGGCATCGTGCGCACCGGGAAGCGGCTCGCCCGCGCGCGGCGTCGCCTCGACCTGCTGCGCGAGGAGATCCGCCAGTACTACTGGGACTACCAGGTGACGCGCGACGTGATCGAGCTGCGCAACATCGCCGACGTCGCGCACCTGATCGTCGACTGCGCCAGCCGCCGCAAGGAGAGCCGCGGCCTGCACTACACCCTCGACTACCTCGCCACCGACGATCACAACTGGCTGGTCGACACGGTGGTGCAGCGGGAGCTCTGAGCGCTTCATTCCCGGGGGCCTGAAAGATCTTCTGCTGGTACGCAGCAGCCCCGAGGAGCTCGTCAGGGCGCTGCTGACACACCAGCCGCCGCCTTCCACGGTGCGCTGGATCAGGGACTGAAGGCCGCGCCCGATCAGCCTGAACGCGATTGTGCTGCGATTTCGATCGTTTGCGCGCGCGCGCTGATCTGAGCCGCCGCTTCTCACGCCGGGGGGCTGTCTCAACTCAGGTCGGCTGATCCATTCGCCTGTCCTGTTCTCGGTCGGCCGATCGGAGCCCGCTCGGGAAGAGGACGTGATCGCGATCGAAATGTCACGGGGGCCGTTGACTCTTCGTTTGAGTAGCTGATATTCATGCGCCGCCACTGGGGAGAGGGCTTTCAGTGGCTTCCTTTTAACGTTTGCGGCGGGTCACTCTTCGTGGAGCTTCTTCGGCCGGAGGAGATTGAGAAGATCGAGCGCGACTACGCGCAGGGTCTTCCCGCGCGGGTGATCGTCGAGGCGTTTGCGTCCAAAGGCGCCCGCCTCTCAGAGGCCACCTTCCGCAAGTACGTGCAGGCCGGCCTGCTGCCCCGCAGCCGCCGGGTGGGCAAGAAGGGCAAGCACCAGGGCAGCTCGGGGCTCTACCCGGTCTCGTCGGTGCGCCGGATGAACGCCATCCGCCAGATGATGGCGCAGGGCCTCACGCTGGAAGACATCAAGGCCTCGTTCATGGTGTTCCGCAATCACCTGGACCTCGCGGGCAGCGAGCTGACCGAGGTGTTCGACGGCTACGAGCGCCAGCTCGATCGCAAGGCGATCGCCGAGCGGAACAAGAAGGAGCTCAACACCCGCCTGCGCGCTCTGCGCGTGCAGGCCCGCGAGCTGTTGCACGAGATTTCACGCTTCGGCAGCGCGGTCACTTCGCGCCCCGGCGCCGACCTGAGTCAGTCTTGAAGTGCTGAGCCGTACCTTTCGAGAGGGGAAGACGATGATGAACGCTGAAGCACAGGACGAGGCCGAGCCGCTCAAGTCCGACGAGGTGTCCGATGAGCGCCGTCGATCGAAGACGATGTCCCGCAAGGAGATGGCCCGCGACCTGCGCCGCCGCCGCCTGCTGGGCACGGTCGACGCCGACGAGCAGGCGCTCCTCACCGAGATCTCGGGCAGCCGCCCGAAGTCGCGCGCCGACTGCATCAGCAGCCCGCGCCCGTGCGTGTTCGTCTCGTGCAAGTACAACCTGTACCTGGACGTGAACCCCGAGACCGGCAGCATCAAGCTCAACTTCCCCGACAAGGAGATCTGGGAGCTCGAGTTCACCTGCGCGCTCGACGTCGCGGAGAAGGGCGGCATCACGCTCGAAGAGGTGGGCGAGATCATGAACCTCACCCGCGAGCGCATCCGCCAGGTGGAGACGCGCGGCCTGGAGAAGGTGCGCACCGCCACCGAGGCCGAGCCGCCCCGCGACGCCAACGGCCGCCCGCTCGGCGATCGCACCCGCTAGCGAATTGAGGAGGGCCGAACCGCTCGCAGGGTTGGCGGAAATAGGGAACCGGGGTCCGTTCGGCCCGAGCGAAGTCGAGGGCTCGCTCGCA